>JALLOL010000295.1 GCA_027717875.1 Acidobacteria bacterium AH-259-L09
CTCCACCGGAACCACCGAATCAGCGTCACCATGGAATAAAAGAATGGGAACAGCCAGCTTGTCCACCTGGCTGAGATAGTCAAGGGCCTTCCAATCGATAGCGAACCGGATGCTGGCAATGAATTTCCCGATCGCCATCAGGAGCTTGGGAACACCCTGCTCACGAGCACGGAGATCAACAGTCGCATTCAGGTTGAGCATCGGCGCATCGAGGATTAAACCTCGCACCTTCTCGGCCTTCGGAGACTCGTAGAGAAAGTTTGTGATGATCGCCCCACCCATGCTGGAGCCGAAGAGAATAAGCTCTTCAGTCTCCCTGTAATACAAGATCCGTTAACACCTTTTTTTTCAAGAGTTATCCTTCTTGAACAAGTCTTACTCTTTGTGCTAGGATAGACAACATGATCAGAGAACAACAATCAATCGATCCGTTTCGCAAGGAACGAGTTCTCAATCTCCGGCTCAGTGAGCCCATGTACACCGCCATAAAGGAGAAGGCGGAAAGGGAGGGAATGAGCGTTTCAGAACTTGTAAGAACCGGCCTCTTCTTTTTGGATTTTCCCTTGGCCATCAAGGATTGCGAGCAAAACATGTCTACCGATCTTGCCAAGGTAGAGCGAACGCTGGACGTGCTCGTGGACAGCTTCGAGATCGCCCGCAAGAATGAGAGGATCGTCAAAGAACTTCGTCAGCGTGTGGCCCACTTGAGAGCACAGGAGAATCCTCGGTCGCAAAGCTGTATCCAGCCAATCTCGACCAGTCTATCCCCGCAAGAGGTAAAGCAGATTGATTCGCTCGCAATGCGATCCGGAGTAAGCCGGGCTCATTTGGTTCGGCAACTGATTCGAGGGCAACTGTTCGAGACGGACAAGAGAGGAGAAAGTAATCGCAAAGAGTGAAGTCGCAATTTGTATCCGGTGTGGATCTGAAAAGCTGACCCTCGTACAGGCCGGCGGACTTCTCGTCCGGTACAACGAGTGTGGGGAAGACAGATCCCATCGACATCTACTGGGAGGAACAATATGCCCATAACTTCTAATAAGAAACAGACAGCGAAGCAAAAGGAATCTTGCTTCGTAGGCTTTCGGCTGTCGGAGCGAGATCTCGCCAGATTGGACAGATTGGCCGAGCGTGACGAAAGAAGCCGTTCGGCTATGATCAGGAGACTTATCAGGCAAGGGATGACAGAAACCTAAAGAAAAGCCCAGGGGACTCGGAAGCCACTCCAACCCACCTGGGCTGAACCTTAAAGGTTCGGATGCTAAAACTCATTATAAATCTCTTCACGCACAATATCTA
Source organism: Acidobacteria bacterium AH-259-L09 (assembly GCA_027717875.1). Next base: position 1,300 of record JALLOL010000295.1, read on the forward strand.
CAAAAAAATCCCCGCAGAGGAAAGTAGAGGGCGATCTGAGGGAACTCCGGCAGAAACGATCTCATGCTAACTGTGTTTGAGCGAATCCGCAAATGGCTGAACGGCCCAGAGAGGAGAACTGGATTCCCAGCGCGCACTCATTCCGACGCCGCCGGTAATCAGTCGCCCAGCTCCTCTACCAATGGTAATCCTTCAGGTAGTCAAGGTAGAGCTGATAAGACGGAGAAAGGTCATGGCAAGCGAACTTCTTCCGCTTCTTCCGCACCCAAAGGTAATGAATCCGCCGACACTGGAACTGAATACTCCAATCTGAAACGCAAGTGGGGTGTCTACCGACATGGTGACCTCAAACAACGCTGCCAGGAACTTGGAAGCGGAAACTATCTGATTAAGGACTTTCTACCTGAGCGATCCTTAGGGCTTGTTGTCGGCCACTCTGGACTTGGTAAGAGTCCCTACCTCTACCAAGCTGCTCTATGCGTAGCTGCGGGAAAACCCTTTCTGGGGCACGCAGTCCGCCAAGGTAAAGTCCTCTACCTCGACTTTGAAAATGGCCTGGGGCAAGTGGCAGAAATGATTGACTCTCTGCTCAAACATGTTGGACTCAAAGAGGCGCCAGAAAACCTGGTTCTGTGGAACTTAAACGACTCCTCCCCCAAGTGGGGGCAGACAGGCTATACCCTGCGTGACATGGTTCAGGAAGTCGAGCCTGATCTGGTGATTCTTGATTCCATAACTGCCTACCACCCAGATATCGAAGACACAAATAGCACTGCAACAAAGGTCTATCAGCATTTGCGGAAGCTCATCCGTGATACCGGAGCCTCAATTTGGGGAGTGCATCATTTGAGGAAGCCGTCGAACAATCCCAAGTTTGCCCCTGTATCCCTGGAAACGGCGAGCATTATTCGGTGGTTTCACCAAGCCCGAGGCGCTGGTGCTCTCATCAATGGCTGTGATGTTCGTCTAGGGGTGGACGTACCCACCAAACACACCGCAGGCCAAGGAGAAGAGATCGCACTCGCTGTGCGTGGATTCGGGAGGGTTCGTGGGGAGATTCCACTCACCTATCTGGCCCGCATCCGTGACAAGAATGGAGAGCCTCTTGGTTACAAGAGGATGACAGGTGTGAAGTTGCTCTTTAACAAAGAACAAGAGGAAACCTTTGCCAAGCTTCCTGATCGGTTCCGTTTTAAGGACGCACAACAAACCTACAGCAAAGGTGCCCAGGCCACCACCGATTTTCTGAACAAGTGCATCAGTTGCGGCATTGTTCGGAAGGTCAATCGTGCTTATGAGAAAGTACCGGAGTAAGCGGAGTATGACTGTATCTTATTTGTTCACTAGAGTTTATCACTCCGGCTATGAACGGAGTAGGGCGGAGTGCGGCGGAGTGTTTGGTTCAGTCTCTAATCAGTTTACTCCGGTCACTCCGGTACACTCCGAAAGGTACCAGAGTTATAAGTTATTGGATACAAAGGAGATATGCTGTTACTCCGGCTACTCCGGTAGTTCTACTGCTAGGCAAGTCCGCAAGGAGGTATTTGATATGGAAGAAACTTTAGAGCGGTCCGCCAAGGAAGTCGATGAGGCTCCAGCACCGCTAGACGAGTGGCAATGGGCGCAACTTCTGGCCTGGGTCGAATCTGAGTTGAAACCCGCAACAGAAAGAAGAGAGGATGTTCCAATTCATCAAGAAGCTTCTGATGGGAAAGCAAGCCCCGCCGCGAGAGTTAGGTGGTTGGGTTCTGTTCCTGGCTCGGCCCGATGATGAAGTATCACCCCTCGACGGAACCGCTTTGGCACGGCAGTTTCAATTCTCAGCCCTGAGGCGATTGGAAACCTCTCATCTGAGACCGACGATGACTGGACCGACCAAAACAGAGGACCGTCGGGGGATGAAACTTCAGCGTGCCCATCGTCGGGGCAGAGAGTT
>JALLOL010000296.1 GCA_027717875.1 Acidobacteria bacterium AH-259-L09
TCGAGAGGGGAAGAAGGTGCGCAAGCGAACCCTGGCCAACCTCTCTCATCTGGATCGAACCCGGGTCGAGGCCTTGCGTCGGGCCCTGCGAGGAGAATTCGACCGCTGGGCCTCGGGCAAACCGGTGTGCGGCCGGGTCTTCGGGCTTCTGTATGTGCTCAAGCAGATCGCCGACCATTTGGGGATTAGCCGTGCGCTGGGAAAACATTGGATGGGCAAGCTGGCGCTCTTTCTGGCCTTGGCCCGTGTAGGCCACCGGGGCTCCCGTTTGTCGGCGGTGCGCTGGGCCAAAGATCACGCGCTGCGGGAGGTGTTGGGTTTGGAGGATTTTGATGAGGATGATCTGTACGCGGCCTTGGACGATTTAGCGGAGCGGCAGGTGAGCATCGAACGACAATTGTACAAAGAGTACGTGAGAAGGCGACGCGAAGCCCCGCTGCTGTTTCTCTACGACCTGACCAGCAGCTATCTGGAGGGGGAGAAAAACGAGCTGGCGGACTTTGGCTACAATCGAGACAAGAAGCGGGGGAAAATGCAAATCGTGGTGGGCTTGCTGACCGATGGCGAAGGGGAGCCTCTGGCCGTGCGGGTCTTCGCCGGAAACACAGCGGACCCCAGCACGGTGGGGGATCAGATCGAGATTTTAAAGAAGCAGTTTGCCGTGCACGAAGTGGTGTTCGTGGGCGATGGCGGTCTGGTGAAAAGCTCGGGAAAGCAAGCCTTAAACGGAGAAGGCTGGCGTTATATCACGGCCCTGAGCGATCCGCAGATTCGCAAGCTGCTCAAGGCGGGAACCCTTCAGATGGGTCTGTTTGAGGAGAGGATCTGTGAAGTAGAAGCCGATGGGCTTCGCTATATCTTGCGCAAAAATGAAGCGCAAGCCCGAAAGATCCACCATCGCTTAGAGGACAAGCTGGGCAAACTGAGGAGCCAAGTGGCCGCTCGCAATGAAAAGGTCGCTCAATCCTCGCGCTGCCAACCGGAAGCGGGACTGCGCCAAATGCAGGAATGGGTCAAGGGACACAAGTTGTCGAGGTTTGTTTCCCTGCGTCTGGAGGACAGGATGCTTCAGATCGAAATCGATGAGGTGGCTCAAGAACAGGCGACTCTCTTAGCGGGCTGCTATGTCATTGAAACCGATGTGGCCAAGGAGCTTTTGGGCGCCCAAACGGTGCATGATCGCTATAAAGATTTGGCCCATCTAGAACAGGACTGGCGGACCCTGAAGACCGGGCTGCTGGAGATTCGGCCGGTCTTTGTGCGTAAAGAAAGCCGCACTCGAGGACATGTCTTTGTTTGTATGGTGGCTTTGAAAATCAGCCGAGAAATCCAAAAGCGATTGGCAGCTGCCTTTGGTACTACCGAGACCGATCGCTATGCGGTGACCTTGGACGATGCCTTCTCTGCCCTAAAGCGACTTTGTCTGCTGAACTATCCGGTGCCAGGGGAAGCGAATCTCCACATCCCTGTTCTCCCTGGCGGCGACGAGCATCAGTGCCGCATCCTTGAAGCTCTCAACGTGCATCTTCCCAAGCGATTGAAAATGTAGACAGTAGCAAATGTTCTCGTCACATTCATAACTACTCTTTTTACAGCTGGTTAGCAGCACAAATCCGCTCAAGCTTACGGGGAAGATCCGTCAGTGAAGCTGCCAAGAGACTGGTAGAAAGGGTAAAGGTATCCGGCAAGATAGGTTATGATCAGGTGCTGCTCTTTCTCCTCGAGTTACCATTGGTCTGGGAGAGTGACGTTAAGAAGTTGATTTTGGATCTAGAAAAAGCGGAGAAAATTGAGATCGAAGGGTTGAAGGAACGGGAAAGAACACCAAAGAGCGGCCATTTTCTGAAATGGAAGTAGGGTCACTGAATGGCAGACCCCTTATGTACACTGGTGAAGAAAAGGTGAAATTATGGCCTACCAGTCCAAAATAGAATGGACTGAAACGACCTGGAATCCAGTGACCGGCTGTAACAAGGTCAGTACCGGGTGTAAGTATTGCTATGCCGAGAGAATATCGGAGCGGTTTCGTGGGGTCGAAGGGCACCCATATGAGCAGGGCTTTGACCTGAAAATTCATCGAGATCGGCTCGAATCTCCTTCGCGGTGGAGGAATCCCCGAAGAATTTTTGTAAATTCGATGAGCGATCTTTTTCACGAACAAATTCCGTTCGATTTCATCAACGACGTCTTCGACGTTATGGAAGAGAATCCGAAGCACACATTTCAGGTCCTTACAAAACGGCCCGATATTATGCTCCAGTTCTTCAAAAACCACCGCACGGATGTTCCACCCAACGTCTGGTTGGGAATATCCGTTGAAACGCAGGAGTACATGTGGAGACTTAGCGTTCTGAAAAAAGTTCCGGCTAATGTACGTTTCGTCAGCTGTGAGCCACTTCTTGGCCCTTTAGTCCTTGATTTGGACAGAATCCACTGGGTCATCGTGGGCGGCGAATCTGGCCCGAAGTCCAGACCTATAGCGATTGAATGGGTCAGAGATATTCGAGCCGCCTGTCTTAGAGTGGAAGTGCCGTTCTTTTTTAAACAATGGGGAGGTTCGAACAAAGCTAAATCGGGTCGGATCTTAGACGGCCGGACCTGGGACGAATTTCCTTGTTCTGCTACTTGACTGGCGCTTTTTGTCTTCTCCTGTGCTTCGACCAGTAGATGCTGCTAAATCGGTAGCAGCACAAGCTTCATCAGCAAAGTGAGGGATGGGACATTACAAAATCTACTGAAGCCGTGGGGTTCAAAAACTCAACCGAATCGCAAGTTGTTGATGTACTTGTACTTGCAGAACTACATTTTCCCGGGGACACGGCCCCCCGCTTCCTGCTCCGAGATCGAGATAAGCGCTACCGAAAGGCCTCCCGTGAGCGGACCAAATCGATGGCCATCAAAGAAGTCCTTATGCCGAGCGCCTGATCGGATCCATTCGACGAGAGTGCTTGAATCATTTCATCGTGTTCAACGAGTCTGGTCTGCGCCGCATTCTTAGAGGTTATTTTGACTATTATCACTGCTCGCGCACTCATCTTGCGCTGGCAAAGGACGCCCCGGAACCGCGGACGACTCAGCCGCCTGAATCAGGAAACGTAGTGGCGTTGCCACTTCTTGGCGGGCTTCACCACCGCTACGAACGTCGGGCGGCTTGACCGATCGCTCATCCACCGAAACCTCCGATCAGGAAGCGAAGGCTGGCAACGCTGTGTCCGT
>JALLOL010000297.1 GCA_027717875.1 Acidobacteria bacterium AH-259-L09
AAAAATGGCGCTGTTTATGTTTTGCTCGATAAGGACAAGGACTTTAAGGCGGACTCGAAGCAGAAGCTCATTGACGGCCTGGATCGGCCCTACGGCCTCGCTTTCTGGAAAGACTATCTTTATATCGCCGAAACAACCTCGTTGAAGCGTTACAATTACGATGCCAAAACGATGACACTGGCGAGTCCTGGTGAGGAGGTCGTCTCCATGAAAGACTTTGGACAAGGTCACTGGACTCGTACGGTCCTCTTTGATCGAGAAGACAGGAAGATGTATTTGACCATTGGTTCAAGATCGAATGCCTCCACAGGAGACGATCCACGTCGTGCCGCTATACACCGTTACAACCCGGACGGAACGGGACATGAAATCGTTGCCTCGGGAGTGCGTAATGTTATCGGACTCCGGTGGTATCCAGGAACACAAACCCTGTGGGCCGCCGTTCAGGAACGTGATCGCCTGGGGGATGACTTGGTTCCCGATTATTTTACTGCAATAAAAGAGGGAGGATTCTATGGCTGGCCCTACGCCTACGTTGGCCCCAACGAGGATCCGCGGAATGAGGGACTGAGGCCGGATCTTGTCAAAAAAACCATCGTCCCCGACGTCTTGTTGGGCGCTCACGTGGCTGTACTCGATGCGATCTTCTATAGCGGCGAACAATTTCCTCAAGAATATCAAGGCGGGGCGTTTCTCGCTTTTCACGGTTCCTGGAATCGGTCCAACCGCATCGGCTACTCAGTGACCTTTATTCCCTTTAGGGAGGGCAAACCTGTTAGCGGACCACAGGATTTTCTGACCGGCTTTATGCTCGATCCCGACAAACCAGAAGTGTGGGGCCGCCCGGTCGGGCTCTTTCAGATGCAAGACGGCTCGTTGTTGGTCTCTGAGGACGGAGGCAAGCAGGTTTGGCGCATCTTTTACGAATGAGAGGATTGGTGGCCGGGATACTCCTGGCTCAGTTCTCCCACGTTGCGCAAGCGCCCCCGTCTCGATCTGAGAATCTAAAGTTTTCTCATCGCTTTCACCTCACCCAGGCAAAGGCCACCTGCTTGGATTGTCATACTGCTGTGGTGAGCAGCAGCTCTGCTTCCGACAATAACTTGCCGCTTGAGGAAACTTGTCTTCAGTGCCACAACGGAACGAAAGCCCGCAAGGAGTGCACGCTTTGCCACATCGACCCTGAAAAGGCAAAGCCTTTTGAATCACCTCACCGGGATTTTCGTTTCAACCACCAGAGGCATCTCCAATTTGGGAACCTTGCTCCGCTCCTGGCATCGGCAATTGATCAGGGCAGTTACCTGGGAAGAGCTGGGAACATTCGAAAGCATCTCGACACAAACAATCCCTGTACGGCATGCCATCGCGGTCTCAGGGAGACGGACTTCTCCAGCCTGAACAACTTGCCGCAAATGGCAGACTGCTTGGTGTGTCACACTGAGATCGATCCGCCCTTCAGTTGCAGCTTTTGTCACACCCCCGCGGCCCAAATTAAGCCCGCCGGCCACACGCCCGAATATATCGATTTACATTCCAGCACAGGCTTCGAACTAGACAAGCCGTCTTGCACAATCTGCCACGGTACCAACTTCCGCTGTATGGGTTGCCACTGATCGGCTGACAGCTGACCGGCTGACCACCTGACCCCCTGACGACTGACAGCTCAATAGCTTTGACACTTGGAACTTGCGAGTCCACGTATTAGCATTGCTCGTTCAAGGAGGCATTAAATGAACAGGCGCAACGTTTTACGGATGATGACGAGTGGAGCCTTGGCAGGACTGGTTTCGGGACGAGAACTGGCGGCCCAGGAAAGCGTGCAGCGTAGAGTGTGGGGAATGCCCTCCCCCAAGATCAAAGACATTCAGGTTATCGCCACTGCTCCAGCCCGGCTGCGGCTGGTGGTGGTGAAGGTCCTCACCGATCAGGATGGTCTTTACGGTTACGGCTGTGCGACGTTTACGCAGCGCGCCGATCTGGTGCTTCCGGCAGTTGAGAAATACTTGAAACCTTTTCTCCTCGGAAAGCCTGCCGATCGGATTGACGACACCTGGCAGGCCTGCTACAACAGCTCCTACTGGCGCAACGGGCCCGTCCTCAACAACGCGATCAGCGGCGTCGACATGGCACTGTGGGACATCAAGGGACGCCAGGCGGGCCTGCCCGTTTACAACTGTTGGGCGGCAAGTGCCGCGAAGCAGCCGACTGCTATGGCCACGCCAGCGGAGCCGAGATCTCCGACGTGATCGAAAACGCTCGGCGTTATATGGCGGAAGGTTTTCGCCACATCCGCGTCCAGGTGGGTGTCCCTGGAATGGCAGGTTATGGGGCAAGACGTGGACAGGTGGCTGTCCAGAAACTGCATGACGATCGCGTGTTCGAGCCGGCTGTCTATATTCGCCGCGCACTGAACCTCTTTGAAGAATGCCGTAAACAGCTCGGCGAAGAGATCGAGCTGCTGCATGACGTACACGAACGGATTAGCCCTGGTCAGGCCCTACAGTTTTGCAAGGACGTTGAAAAGTTCAGGCTTTTCTTCCTGGAGGATCCAGTCTCACCTGAAGACATTGCCTATTTCCGGTTGATCCGCCAACACTCTACAACGCCTCTGGCCATGGGTGAGCTGTTTAACAGTCCGCACGAATGGACATCGCTGATTGCGGAGAGGCTGATCGATTTTATCCGAGTTCATCTCTCTCAGGCCGGCGGTTTGACGCCCTGCCGAAAAATAGCGGCACTGGGCGAGATATTCGGCGTGCGAACGGCCTGGCATGGTCCCGGTGACGTATCCCCCATCGGCCATGCCGCCAACCTGGCTTTGGATCTGGCCTGCTACAATTTCGGAATACAGGAATATTACCCTTTTCCCGAGCGTGTTCAAGAGGTCTTTCAGGGATGTCCGATTATGAAAAACGGGTACCTTTATGCGAATGAGGCCCCTGGCTGGGGAATCGAGGTGGATGAGAAGGCCGCGCGCAAGTATCCTTTCGGCAGCTTTGAGGCGGGCGAACGTCAGAAACTGAACGGTGGTTGGGGGGTCATCCGCCGCCGTGACGGGACGCTCATCAAGCAGTGAAATCAAGGGGCGAGGTCAAAAGAACCCAAACAGAGCCGCGACTGTCAAGGAGCGGCATGAGATTGAAAGAAGCGTTCTTATTGTGCCGCTCCCTGACGGTCGCGGCTCTGTTGGATACCAGT
>JALLOL010000298.1 GCA_027717875.1 Acidobacteria bacterium AH-259-L09
GGCCGCAGCATCGCCCCCAATTCGGCCGAGATTCTGAAAAACTTTATTCGCGGCCCCTTGCTGAAAAACCTGAAATTAGAGGCAATCGAATACCTGAACAACGAGCTGCGAAAGCTGAACAAGCAGGGAAAGTCCTATCTGGAAGACCGCGAGTGCAATTTCGATGTGGAGATTGGACGAGACATGCTCATAGACTACGCAGAGCATGGCATTGAGAATTTCGTCTTGTGGAGCGGCGACAGTGACTTTGCCGACCCCTTGAGCCAGCTCTTGCATGACGGTAAAAGGGTGTTTGTGTTTGCAACGGCAAGAAGGGTCGCCTCAGAATTGAACGACTTGGTAAAGCAGGGTCTTTCTGTCGACGACATTCAGAAAATTCGAGACTTCATTTGCTGGAAGCGGGAGATTCGGCCGTAAAGTCCCTAAAAGCAAAGAGGACTCCTTTCGGAGCCCTCAAGCACTAGAATTCTTGACCTTTCGGTCATTGTCTCGTTTAAGGCAACCTTGACACCTTGTCAAGGGCCTCCGATGCGTCAAAACCCCTTAGCTAGGAACCTTCGGAAGCAACCCGGTAGTACCGGATAGGAGTCGATTCACTCCATGCACTTTCGCCTGAGTGGAACGAAGCGGAACTTGCCGGATTTGGTATTGTCGGTGAACACGACGATGCGCTCCTGACGGCGGATCTCGGGGCCTTTTGGAAAATCTCTAGTATTGCGAGACAAAGGGGATTATTATACTTTCAGCTTGCAAAGTATAATAAGAACCGCGGTCATTATACTTTTGTGAAATTAGCCAATGGATGAACGGGAATTCAGACACTCTCCGGCTGGTCGACTGGTCCGGACTCCGCAGGCCTACTGGGCCTTCATGCCAAATCCTCTGCCTCCGGAGTTCCAACTGGAAAGTCTGGTAGGCGAAATCGCCGATGCCAGCCTGGCGCTGGGACAGCTGTCCGGTCTGGGCGAGATGCTGCCCAATCCCTATCTCCTCATCCGGCCATTTTTGCGTCGGGAAGCGGTGGCCTCTTCGCGCATAGAAGGAACTCGGGCCTCGCTTTCGGATCTTTTCTTTTTTGAGGCCCGACCACAAGCGGAATCATCCGGAGATGTCCGGGAGGTCTCCACTTATGTTCGGGCTCTGGAATACGCGCTAGATAGACTTAAAACCTTGCCGGTGAGTCTGAGGTTGGTACGAGAGATGCATGCTATTCTTATGGAAGGGGTGCGAGGGGAACATTCCGATGTGGGGCAGTTTCGCAGGACCCAAAATTGGATCGGCCCTCCAGGAGCCGGCCTTTCAGAAGCCATTTTTGTTCCCCCTCCAGTTCCTGAAATGAAAAAGGCTCTGGGTGCCTGGGAAAAATATCTTCACAAGAAAGAGGATCTTCCGGATCTGGTGCAGTTAGCTCTTATTCACTACCAGTTTGAAGCCATTCACCCGTTCATTGATGGCAACGGCCGAGTCGGACGCCTCATCATCTCCTTGCTCCTTTGCAAAAGAGAAATGCTTCCCACACCTCTCCTCTACCTCAGCAGCTTTTTTGAGCGCCATCGGAATGAATATTACCGTCTCCTTCTGCACGTGAGCAAAACAGGAGCCTGGGAAGAGTGGATCCGATTCTTTCTGCGAGGCGTTGCGGTGCAGTCTCGAGACGCCGTTGAGCGGGCTCGGAAGCTTCAGGCGCTCCAAGCCGAGTATCGGGCCAGCATCCAAACAGCCAGGTCTTCGGCATTGCTCACGCGATTGGTCGATAAACTATTTGAATCTCCGGCAATTAGTGTGTCTCAGGCAGCCCAAGAACTGGATGTCACCTTTGCCGCAGCACAGAGGAACGTCGATAAGCTGATTCAACAGGGCATCCTGGAAGAGGTTACTGGCCGCGATCGGAATCGTGTTTATGTGGCCAAAGAAATTTTGAGTTTACTCGAAGAAAAAGAGGTGCGTCGTGGACGAGAATCTGAAGCCTTGGTTCGCAGTCGCCACTCCTCATGAAGATATTCGAAAAGGGCGACAGGAAGAAGCCGTTTTTGCAGCAAACCTGTGAGCCGTAGTCCAGGCTACCGCTCCCGAAGTCTACCTGGATCCTGACGTATTCTTCCAGAAAAAAAAGAGCCTTAAATGAGATCGTCCGTGAAGCCAAAGATTTAAATCACAGAACACTCGTTACCTCCGCATCGACTGAGGATGATTTTTCTCTAAGAGTTTGGTCCCCGATGCCGTACCGGCATGGAGCGGTACATCAAGGGGCTTGCCAATTTACCATTGTTTTTAAGCCCCTAAACTCTTAGCATTTGGAAAGTATTCAGCAGGTACAGACATCCTAGGAGGTTGTTTTATGCCGAAAACTCTTGTGTCTACTGAGAAGCTGCGTCATGTGAATAATCACTTAACGCCTCTCGCAGTATTAATCGTGGTGCCGGGCCTTATTGTTGTCCCCCTGCCCAAGCTAGCGGTTGTTGTTGGCGGAATACTCATCGCTTATTCAGTAAGCATCAATTACCTGTCAATCTATCTGGTAAAACGGGATATCAGGTTTATCGCGACTGTTCGGGTGGGCTCCAACTACAGCGTCAACATTTTTCTCCTGTGGCTGCTCTACTCGACTTGGCCCCCGGTATGGACGCTTTTGCTCTTGATGTCGATAGGCGTCGCTGTCTACCAAAATCGCCGAGATTCCTTCCTGTGCAGCCTCACGCTGGCTTGGGTGCTTCTCGTAGTGCACTGGAGTTTTGGAGTTCACTCTCTGCAGGCTTGGGCGATCGTTGGTGTAGAGGCTTCTATCATCATCTTGTTCAGCCTGTTCGTGAATGGCTTGTTGGAAGCAACGCCGGAACGGCAGGAGATGCTGGTCGAAGAAGATTCTTAAAGAGCGGTTCTGCTGATCAGCGACGCGGATAGAACTGGTGCAAATGCGGTGGAACGGTTCTGTTCGTCTACTCCTTTTGTTCCCCATTTGTGAAGTACCCTTGAAAAAGAAGACACCTTGCCTGTAGTATTAGTGTGAAATGCGTACAGTTGGAATTTTGGCCCTCACGCTTTTACTTGTATTCGGCCTGCTTGGCATTGGCCTTTCTGTGTGCCGCAGCTTTTTGAGCGCTGATTGTACGGCTCAAATGGCTGGAGCTTCTCAGGATACTGATCATTGCCAGAAGATGTGCCAGTTTGGACGGGACGAATTTCCAGCAGTTCT
>JALLOL010000299.1 GCA_027717875.1 Acidobacteria bacterium AH-259-L09
TTCCATCAAAAACGGGAGCCTGCTTGTGAATTGGAAGCAATTCTTTTCCGTCCCCTATCTGTTCTTCTTGATCTGCACCAGCGCGACAACTTGTCTTGCTTCCGAAGTAGCTTATGGCGCGAAAAACTACATCCAAATCACCAAACGCAGGGTAAATATCCGCTTTGCACCAACTATCTCGTCCCCACTGATTGCTAAAGCGAACCGTGGCGATATCTTTGAGTTGAAAGGTGAAAAGCGGGGATGGTACGAAATCCACTTGTTTTCTGGAGACTGGCGATACATTCATAAATCGCTCGCCAGGGAATCAACGTATAGCCCTGAAGTTCCGAACAGCAGGTCTCTGCGACGTCAAGTCTTTAAAGCTTGGGTTGAGGTAGAGGCAAGGGTCCAAAGAGAAGCGGACCGAAGATATCCCCCGAGTACAAGTCTGAAAAAGAACATCGAGTACAGTCGAATCCTAGCTGACCGCTACAAACTAGGAGTTGCGCATAAATTTGAAGTTCACCCTCCAATCTACAGGAGAATAGCAATCGAAGGCTTTCAAAAGGGCTGGTAGAACGTCTTAGCCTACTTTGCCTTTGAGCTTCCTCTGGCGGCCCTGCAGTTCGGGGGGGGCCCTACCTGAAGTTCTGGAGGTCGGCCGAACGAGCTTATGCTTTGGCTAGGTCAGGAAAGGAAAAGACCGGCACTTTTTGGTACTTCCTGGGCTTAGGCTGCTTCTGGATGATCTCATCAATCATCTGCGAGACCTCAGCTGAGAGCCAGGCGCGGCCACACTGTCGGCAGACGAGTGCTGGCACGTTCTCAAACCAGTAAAGCTCTTTGCCCCAGGGTTGGGTATGGGTAATCGTTTTTTTCTCAAGAGTGCCGCCACACTCAGCGCATTTCTTTATTTGCTTCATGGTTATTTCTTCCTGGTCCACGGATCGACCCAGATATTGGGATCATACCAGTGGACGGTAATAATATGAGCATATTCTCCGTCAAAAGCGCACGAGACGTACAGTGGTTCTCCTCTAACGTGAGCCATGAAGAGCGTCTTTGGGAGAGGATGAGCTCGCGGATGTACCGAACTGTTTCAAATCAAGAAGCGGATCGCGCGGTGAGCCGACTTAAGTTGTCTTGCACCAGATCATAGATCCACAGAGGGGATCAGAGGAGAGCAGAAGGGACTGTCTCTCAAGATGACGCAGTCGCAGATGAACGGAGTTCTGTCGGTCCCCGTTTGAGCTGGAGAAGGATGGGGTGGTCAGGGTCAGCATAGGCCAGCAGCTTCAGCAGCTCGGCTTCGATCGCTCGAGCTTTCTCCTCGTGTCCCACTTTGCCATAGAGTTCTGCCAGCTACAGGCGGAGTCTCATCCACAGCAGCGGTGAGGGACCTGAGGCGAATATTGCTCGAACCTTTTCTTGCTTTTGCGAGCACTCCTCCAAGACCTGAATGGCTTTTGAGAAATTCCCTTGCCGCTCCCAGGCCTTGGCTAGGGATTCTGTGGCCAGAAGAAAAAGTGCTTGAAAGCGATGCCGCCTTAGATGCTCATCAATGCCTTCTTGGAGCAGGCTAATTGCTTTCCCTAGCTCTCCTCGGATCATCGCAAGTTCAGCAGGGAAGAGACTGTGCGAGCAGCCAGATTGTCTCTAAACCCAGAACTTACGAGCAGCCGTTCGATTGCCTTTTCGGCTTCGGAGCGCAAACCTACCCGAGCCAAAATGATGGCTTCAACGGGGCCAATAAGGCTACCTTTGCGCAACTGCCGATCCTTACTCAGCAAGTATTCCATCATCGTCCTATCATTTCGAAGGAGTGCAACTGTCACCAGCGCCTCCACGTCAAGGACCTCGTCAGTGCCAATCAGAAGGCCGCGTCCAGAGCGCTGGACTGTCCGAACATCCCGATCGAGATAGGTGGCAATCTCTTTCCAGGAATCAAGGCGCTCATCAGCCGGAACATCGGATTGGCGTACTTTTAGCTCTGAAAACCCGTCCATTGCTAAGGTTGTCCAGATCTTACCGCAACGGGCCTCTGCCTTTAACTGTTGCCTGCCACCCACGACAAATGAAGACATCGGCCTATGTCGTCGTTGTCGCTTGGCAGGCCTTTCAAATCCCTGCTAGCGTGCCTGTTGGCTGCTATACCCGACATTGGGTTCGGGCAACGAAGGAAGCACAAATCGTCAAAACAACCAAAATTTCGTGGAAAAAAATTATTCAATCAGCTGATAGTTTTTGCCCTCCATTTACGCCTTTATAAGTGAGGGGATCAAAATCGCTGGTCGATGGAGGTAAGGCTACGAACAGACCCTTGAGACCGTATTTGAACTTGGGCTTTATTTTCACAGTCGTTCTTGAAGCACGGCAGGAGGCAGGGAGAGGCAGGGAATGGAGGGGAAATGAAAAGAAAAGGCTTCATCACACTCGCCATAATCGCCCTGGCGACGACGGTACCAGCGTTGGCGCAAGCCGAGACTGTTACGACTAGCACCAGTATTCCATTCACTAAGACCCTAGTTAACCCTTGTATGGAGGAAATAGTCGACTTCAGTGGGGACCAGCACATCCTGATCCACGTTACGTTTGATCCTGAAGGCGGCTTCCATCTCAAATTCGAGCGCGACCTGGAGGATGTTAGCGGCACGGGTCGGGTGACCGGTAAGCCACGGAGATTGCCGAGGCACTGGAAGCAGCCCATAAACAGAACATTGTGCACCGGGATTTAAAACCCTCGAACATGGTGCTGCGCCGGAATACGAGGAGGAAGTAAAATAAAAACGAAAAACTTTTTGGTACTGGTTATAGGGTTCCTATTGGTGCTCGTGGCATTTCCGGACGGGACCCAGGCGGCCAACGTGTCCTGGAAAGCCCCCGTTAGCGGCAACTGGAACGAACCGACCAATTGGAATACCGGTACGGTGCCAGGTGCATCCGACAACGTCTTTATCACTGTTGACGGTACCTACACAGTCACCCTGAATGTGAATGCCACGGTCGCCAGCCTCACGGTGGGAGCGTCAACTGGTGCGCAAACCCTTTCTATCGGCGGGACTACTCTCACCCTCAGTGGAGCGAGCAACATCAACAGCAATGGCATTCTGACCCTCGGGGGGTCTTTAGCTGGTAGCGGCGACCTGAATGTCATGGGGCTGCTTGACTGGAAGTTCGGTACGATGGCGGGCACGGGCACGATCACGATC
>JALLOL010000003.1 GCA_027717875.1 Acidobacteria bacterium AH-259-L09
CAGGCGTCTCTCATCGTCGTAATAAACTCTTACCAGGCACTCTCGGGGGCTTATGCGATCTCCAATTTTCTTCATCAACTGCAGTCCAACGGCGTGATTGATTTCCGAATCAATGCACTCACGCCCTGCACCAAGCCGCATGGCTGCTTGTCCTAACAGATCTGCCCGAGCCTCTTGCAGGTATCCTGGCAGCTCGGCCCTATACTCAAAGACTGCCTTCGATTTTGGCAAGAGATCATCTTGCTCGACCACCCTTGGATTTCCGCCTTGAATTTCCACAAGCTGCTGGAATTTTTCCAGCGCTGCACCGCTCTCAAGCTGTTTTCGTGCCAGGCTTCGTGCCTCCTCCACATCCTCAATCCTTTTGCCCATCATAAGCATATGGGCCGACAACTCGAGGCACAAATAGGTGAGATCTTCAGGACCATCTCCCTTGAGTGTGTCAATCGCCTCCCGCACCTCCAGGGCATTGCCAATCATCCGTCCCAACGGTTGTGACATGTCGGAAATCACTGCCACCACTTTTTTGTTCATTTTCCGGCAGGTGGCCACCAACGCCTGAGCGAGACGCTCGGAGTCGGAGAGTCTTTTCATGAAAGCCCCATGACCGGTCTTAACATCTAGGACGAGACCGTCGACACCCTCAGCGACCTTCTTGGAAACGATACTGGCAACAATCAGTGGAATGCTCTCCACGGTGGCGGTGACATCTCGGATCGCGTAGAGCATTCTATCTGCGGGGGCCACCTCCTGCGTCTGACCGATCAGTGCCAGCCCGTACTGGCTGACCGTATCCCGGAACTCGTCCAGTGAGAGATTTGTCCTAAATCCCGGAATCGATTCCAGTTTGTCAAGCGTTCCACCCGTGTGGCCGAGCCCTCTCCCCGAGACCATGGGGACATAGACTCCAGCCGAGGCCACCAAAGGTGCAATCACCAAGGAGGTTTTGTCCCCTACTCCTCCAGTAGAATGCTTATCGACCCTGACCCCCGGGAGTCGGCTAAAGTCGAGCACCTGGCCTGAATGGATGAGCGCCTCTGTCAAAGCCGTAGTCTCGACTTCATCCATGCCGTGAAGAAAGACCGCCATTAACCAAGCACTTAGTTGGTAGGCTGGGATATGACCCTGAATTGCCCCTGAGACCAGAAATCTAATCTCCTGGGAGGAGTTCGAGAGTCCGTCCCGTTTTCTCCTGATGATTTCAACTGCCTGCATCAGCTTTCAAACATGGTGGATCAGAAAAAAGGCATAAAAAAACCCGGCGCTACGGCCGGGTTCTCTTCTCACTTGAAGCGAGATCGAGTTAAGAGTAATGTCTGATTCTTTTCCGAGCCCGTTTTCTGGCAAGTGCTCCCTTTAACCGTCGTTTCTCTCCAGGTTTCAGGTAAAAGGAATGTTTCTTGGCATCCCTGATAATGTCTTCTTGCTGCACCTTCCTCTTAAATCTGCGCAACGCGCTCTCGAGTGACTCACCTTCTTGAACGATGACTTCAGCCAATTGTTTTCACCTCACATTTCGAAAAACCCAAACAGAGCCGCGAATGTTAAGGAGTGGCGGGAAACCGAACATGTCGGGCCTCCACCGCTCCCTGACGGTCGCGGCTCCATAAAGGTAGAAGTAGAACTATAAAGGACAATTTTTTACTCTGTCAAGGATTGTGGAATAGAAAAGGCGGCTCCAGCCATTCAACAAGAGGAATCAGATTAACGGCCATTCCAAAAGGGTGGCGCATAGTATTGTGCCTTGTCCCCCAGACGCTGTAGCAAATCTTCCTTCATTTGCGGGGGATATTCTGAAGTCGGAATCGCTTGAGCTATCTCAATGGCTTTTGTTAACTCACCCAAAAACTCGTAACTCTCAATCAACCCCAGCCGCGCGCCAAGTCGACAATCGGCACAGCTTGTCCTGTCTAACACCTCCTGAAAGCACTCCACTGACTTCTCGTACTCACTTTGAATTTGCAAAATTGTCCCTACTCGGGCACGCGCTTGCTCCACCAGATGATCAGCGATTCCCTCCTCGATGAGGAGCCCAAATTTTCCAAGAGCCTCATCGAATTGGTTTAACTGCAAATAAGCATCACCCATCTTAAAGAGAACTCGACGATGAAGCTCCGGTGAAGTGTCTAGGATTTGGATGTATCCCAAGTAATCGAGTGCCTGTGTCAAATCTCCCAGCTCCACCTCATGAATCTCTGCCAGCTTCAGATAGGCATCAGCACTCAAGTGGCTATCCGGATACTCCGTGACCAGTTTACGGAAATAGATTAGTGCTCGCTCGACGTTATGAAAGTTGACGTAATAAATCGTTCCGATTTCCCACAGAGCATCATCCGCATATCGACTCTTGGGATAATTTCGATAGACGGATTCGTAGAGCGCGGCGGCCTTCATATGGTTCCCCTCCCGCCACTGGTTTTGCGCGCGCTCCATCTGGACGCGCACTTCATTTTCAGTTTGGAAATAGAGCCAGACGCCGACTCCGAAGATCAAAAAGGGGACTGGCAAAATCCAGCGAAGTTTATCATCCATCGACCACTTGCTCTTCTTCTCGCGGGACCAGTGTCATGTCAGCCACCTTATCCTCTTCCCCGAGGTCCATGAGCTTGACGCCTTGAGCTACACGGGTGATCGTCTGGCGGATACGGTTGGCCTCCAATCGAATGATCTTACCCTTTTCCGTGATTATAATGACCTCGGAGTCGTCCTTGACGGCAAAACCGGAAACCACCTGGCCATTTCTGTGCGTCGTCTTAATGTTGATGATTCCCTGGCCTCCCCGTCCTTGTTGTCGGTATTCGCTTACCGGAGTCCGTTTGCCATAACCATTTTCTGTGACGACAAGGATGTTATCGGACTCATCGCGGATGATATCCATACCAACAAGCTCATCATCCTTTTTCAAGGCCATGCCCCTGACTCCTCGAGCCGTGCGTCCCATCCCGCGAACTCCTTTCTCCGAAAAGCGAATTGCTTTTCCATGCCGAGAGCAGAGAAGGATATCATTATACCCGTCTGTTTGCCCAACGGCGATCAACTCGTCCCCTTCTTCCACGCCGCAAGCGATAATACCCGCAGTGCGGGGATTCGAAAAAGCTTTCAACTCGGTCTTTTTGATGTAACCCCAAAGAGAGACCATGACCACGTATCCCGCTTTTGTGAAATCCTGTACAGCAATCATATCGCGGACCCTTTCGCCGCGCTCGAGATTGATCAGATTCACGATCGGTTTCCCTTTTCCCGCCGAGCCCACATCTGGGATTGCATAGACTTTGAGCCAGTACATTCTACCCTTGTCGGTGAAGATGAGGATATAACTATGAGTGGAGGCAACGAAGAGATAGTCGATGACATCCTCTTCGGTTCTGGTAGACATACCGATGCGTCCTTTGCCTCCTCTTCGTTGACTTCTGTAGATGTGCAGGGCTGTTCTTTTGATGTATCCGTTATGAGTAGCGGTGATGACGACTGGCTCTTCGGCAATCAAATCCTCCATCGTTAGTTCAATCTCTTCATCAAGAATCACCGTCCGGCGTGGATTCTGGTAGTTCTTCTGGATTTCAATCAGCTCCTCTTTAATGACTCCTTTCAAAGCTTGCTCACTAGCCAGAATCCCTTGTAGTTGGGCGATCCTCTTGATGACGTGGTTGTATTCTTCGACAATCTTGTCTCGCTCCAGTCCTGTCAGGCGTTGCAGCTTCATGTCCAAGATAGCCTGGGCCTGAATTTCTGTGAATTCAAACTGAGCGCTAAGGTGGTCTTTTGCCTCCGCCGGCGACTTGGAATTTCGAATCAGGATAATGACCGAGTCCAAATGATCCAGGGCTTTCTTTAAACCTTCTAAAACATGCGCCCGTTTTTCCGCTTTAACCAGTTCATAGACCGTTCGGGATCGGACAATCTCCTGGCGATGTTCCAAGAACAGGTTAATGATTTCCACCAAACTCAGCACACGAGGTTGCCCATCGACCAGAGCCAACAAAATGACCCCAAATGAAGTCTGCATTGGGGTCAACTTGTACAGCTGGTTCAGAATAATCTGGGCTTGTTCCCCTTTTTTCAGTTCGATGACCACTCGCATCCCCCGGCGATCCGATTCATCGCGAAGGTCACTGATCCCTTCAATCTTTTTGGCATGGACGAGGTGGGCAATTTTCTCGATGAGTTTGGCCTTATTTACTTGATAAGGGATTTCATGAATAATGATTGCATCGCGGTCCTTTCCAATTTTTTCAATCGAGGCCTGAGCCCGCAGCCGTACAATTCCCCGTCCCACTTTGTACGCTTGGCGGATACCAGCGCGTCCATAAATGAGAGCGCCAGTGGGAAAGTCTGGACCGGGGACCAGTTCCATAATTTCCGCCAGCGAAGCGTCAGGGCGATCAATGAGCAAAAGTGCAGCGTCAACAATTTCACCCAGATTGTGAGGTGGAATGTTCGTGGCCATCCCAACGGCAATGCCGGAGGCCCCGTTTACAATCAGATTGGGAATCCTGCCGGGTAACACGAGAGGCTCAGTTAAGGAATCGTCATAGTTGGGCTGGAAATCGACTGTTTCCTTATCAATATCCGCCAATAGCTCCTCGGCAATCCGCGACATCCGGACTTCCGTGTAACGCATGGCTGCGGGCGAATCACCATCGACGGATCCAAAATTCCCCTGCCCATCAACCAGAAGTTCACGCATGGAGAAAGTCTGGGCCATTCGTACGATCGCGTCGTAGACAGCCGTTTCCCCATGAGGGTGATATTTCCCGATCACATCGCCAACCACACGGGCCGACTTTTTATAGGGTTTGTTATGAGTATTTCCCAGCTCGCTCATGGCATACAGGATTCGCCGGTGAACTGGCTTCAATCCGTCTCGAACATCGGGAAGCGCACGTCCGATAATCACGGACATGGCGTAGTCCATATAGGAGGTCTTCATCTCTTCTTCGATGTTGACAGGGATTTCCTGCCCACGATATTCGCGCACTCTTACTCTCCTTCCAGTTTTTATTTTTGTTAAATACGACTAGACATCAAGGTTTTTCACGTTGAGAGCGTTTTCCTCGATGAAATGTCGGCGGGGTTCGACTTGATCGCCCATTAGAATGGTGAAAATCTCATCGGTTTCAATTGCATCCTGAATCTTCACCTGAAGAAGAACCCGCGTGTCGGGGTTCATAGTGGTTTCCCAAAGCTGCTCGGGATTCATTTCACCCAACCCTTTGTAACGCTGGATGCTGAGATTCTTCTTCCCGGCACCAACCACATAGTCGACCAACTCTCCGTCACTATTGATTACCGTTTCTTCATCCTTCTCTCGGATTACCAGCGGAGTCCCTCGGAACTCTTCTATCTTCTTAAACAGGCTAAAAAGTTGTCTGAGTTCTGCCGAGAATAACAGATCGTAGTGGATGACGAGCGGGGAGGTAAGACCAAACCTGACCTTTAACTGGTACAGGCTGTGCTCTTCATCGTGGATCACCTCAGCTGCATAATCGGCCTGCTCCAAAACACCAGCCAGGGCTTCCAGATTCCTACGCTCCGCTAAATAGCTGCGGAAAAAAGTATCATTGCTCTGAAAATCACTCCGAGCCGAGATTTGTTCAAGGAGGTGGTCCACCAGATTGCCATTCCCCAACTTCCTGTGGAGCTTCTCGTAGATTGCTCTGAAATCCGTCAGGGCGTGCATCTTGTCGATGAGATCCGCTCCTTTGTACTCTTTACCGCTCCTGGAGAGACTGACCACTAAATCTTCGGTTGCCTTGTTCATCAGATACTCTGTGAGTCCCGACTCATTGTGGAGATACCTTTCTTGTGAACCCTTCTTGATGCGATAAAGCGGGGGTTGGGCAATAAACACATGCCCAGCCTGAACAAGCTGTGTCATTTGCCGATAGAAAAAAGTAAGGAGCAGAGTTCGGATGTGACTTCCGTCCACATCGGCATCGGTCATGATAATGATTTTGTGGTAACGAAGTCTGGAAATATCGAAGTCCTCCACACCGATACCGGCCCCGATTGCCGAGATCATGGTGGCGATCTCGTCGTTGGCCAGCATTTTGTCAAAGCGAGCTTTTTCGACATTGAGGATCTTGCCCTTAACGGGAAGAATCGCTTGAAACTTCCGGTCTCTTCCCTGTTTGGCTGACCCGCCTGCTGAGTCTCCCTCAACAATGAAAATCTCCGAGAAGCGGGGGTCCTTTTCTTGACAATCTGCCAGCTTTCCTGGTAGGGAAAGGTTTTCCAAAACGCTTTTGCGACGAGTGAGATCCCGTGCCTTGCGAGCAGCCTCACGTGCTCGCGCGGCTTCAACTGCTTTTTCCACAATTCGCCTGGCCACCGAGGGATTCTGCTCCAGAAAAATACCAAGCTTCTCATTACAAATCGCTTCGACAAGACCCTTGACTTCACTGTTCCCTAGCTTGGCTTTGGTTTGCCCTTCGAACTGAGGATTAGACAGCTTAATACTGATCACGGCGGTGAGACCCTCTCGCACATCATCGCCACTCAGGTTCCGCTTGAGATCCCGAGCAAGGTTTGCACCGCCCGCATAGGCGTTTAGAGTTCGGGTTAAGGCAGTTTTGAATCCCGCCAAATGGGTCCCCCCTTCGCTGGTATTGATGGTGTTGGCGAAAGAGAAGAGGGTCTCGTTGTACCCATCGTTGTACTGGATAGCCGCCTCAACCTGGACGGTCTCTCGCTCATCTGCGATGTAGATTGGCTTGCTGTGTAAAACGTTTTTGTTCTTGTTTAGATGCTGAACAAAGTTGACAATTCCGCCTCTGTATTGGAACTCCAACTTCTTATCGGAGCGCAGGTCCTCGATAACAATCATCAGTCCTTGGTTCAGAAAAGCCAACTCTCGCATGCGCTGGGTCAGCGTGTCGAAATTGAATTCCAGTGTTTCAAATACCTGAGGATCCGGCCTGAAGGTGATCTTCGTCCCCCGGCGCTTGGTTTTCCCGGTCTTCTGGAAAAGCGTTACCGGAATACCCCGCGCGTAACTTTGACAGTAGACGTCGCCGGCGCGCCAAATCTCCAGATCCAGCCGCTCCGACAGAGCATTCACCACTGATACCCCGACACCGTGCAAACCACCTGCCACTTTGTAGGTCTCGTTGTCAAACTTCCCACCAGCGTGAAGCATGGTCATCACCACCTCTGCCGCCGGCTTCCCTTTCACGGGGTGCATGTCGATGGGAATGCCTCGTCCGTCGTCAATGATGGTCACGGAATTATCGATGTGAACGGTCACCTCAATCTTGGTGCAGTAGCCCGCCAGTGCTTCATCGACCGAGTTATCAATCACCTCATACACGAGGTGGTGAAGTCCCAAGGGTCCAGTCGAACCAATATACATGGCGGGCCGCTTTCGAACAGCTTCCAGACCCTCTAGCACCTTGATTTTTTCAGCGGTGTAAGCCGTCTCATCGAGATTTAGAACATCTATTTTCTCAGCCATATATACCCTGCTTTAAACCCTTTTTATTATACCATATTGCCTCTGGGCGTGCGGGTCGCTTGCAGAAGATATAGTGCTTGTTAAGCCGCATAAATACCATATATAGTGGTTCATGGTGGGGAGGTCAACTGAAGCTCTGAAAGGGAGGGAGGGTCGAGAGGGGTCAGACCTGGAGTTTTGAGTTTTTGGATCCAAAAACTCAAAACTCAAGGTCTGACCCCTCCCTTTCAGAGCTTCATTGGCATGATCACATACTGATGAAAATAATCCGCTTCCGGCTTGGGTTTCAAGAGACCCTGGGTCTCTTGATCGCGGAGTTCAATTTCGACCTGCTCACTGTCAAGTCCCGCTAGAAAATCGAGTACATATTGCGCATTAAAACCGATTTCAAGCGGTTCACCCTTATAGATTGCAGGCAAACTTTCTTTCGCTTCCCCAATGTCTGTGCCCGTGGAAAGGATGTCCAACTGATCCTCTTTGAGCAAAAACCGAACAGCGTGCGTCTGCTCGTCGGCCATAACCGATACTCGTTTGAGGGCATCGGCGAACTCAAGTGTGCTCAAGCCGATCGTTTTATCATTTTCACGCGGAATGACCATTTCGTAGTTTGGAAATTGCCCTGTCAATACGCGGGAGACAAGCAGTCTCTCACCGATTCTAAAAAACAGGTGATTTTCACTGCTCGCAAACTCAATGCTGAGGACATCATCTGCCGACAGCTTACCGAGCTCAGTCAAGGTTTTTTGGGGAATCAGGATTCTTTTTTCTCCCTCGAGGCCTGCGATCTCGACGTTTCGCGAGATGAAGACCAGCCGATGTCCATCGGTCGTGACAAGAGTAATACTGCCTGGATTAACGATCATTAAGGCCCCGTTCAGGGTGTAGCGCGATTCTTCCTGGGTAATGGCAAAGACACAGCTTGCAATCATGTAGCGAACAGGCTTTGCCGGGAGGGTGATTGTTTTTTCAACCATGGAAGGGATATCAGGAAAATTCTCCTTGGACAGACTCGCAATCTTAAATTTGGACCTCTCGCAGGCAACGTGAATCCAATTGTGACCATCGCTTTTGAAATGAATATCCGCTGGTGGGAGAAGGCGAACGATGTCAAAGAGCTTGCGCGCCGAAACGCTCAGTGCTCCGCTGACCTTAATATTGGCGGGACATACACACTGAACTGTCACATCCAGATCAGTTGCTGTCACTGTCAAGGCATTGCCAGTGGTCTCGACCAGAAGATTGGAGAGAATGGGGACGGTTGTCTTTCTCTCTACCACTCCTTGAACATACTGGAGTTCTCTTAACAGCTCCCCTTTCTTAACCACAAAATCCACAGCTACTTACTCCTCTTCTGCATATTGCTGGTAGCTCCTCTGATGAGAGAGATAGCTTATCGAATTGTATCGAGCAGCTTATTTAAAGTGCTGTTGAGCCGGGGGTCTCTCTTGCGCAAATCTCCAATTTTACGGATCGAGTGCAGAACAGTCGTATGGTGCTTTCCGCCAAATTCCTTTCCGATCTGAGGCAGAGAATTATCGGTCAACTCTCGGGTCAAGAACATCGCCATTTGACGGGGCTCAGCCACTCGCCGCGAATTGTCTTTAGCTTTTAGGTCTGACACTTTCAACGAGAAGTGGTCAGCCACAACTCTCTGGATGAGGTCAACTGAAACGATGCGAGCATTATTCTCAGCGATGTTTTTGAGGACCCGTTGTGCCAGCGAGAGCGTAATCTTCTCCCCGGTCAGACTCCCATAGGCAGCCAAGCGCACTAAAGAACCCTCCAGCTCTCGAACATTGGATTTAACATTAGTGGCAATGAAAAAGGCCACAGCATCAGGTAAAGTCACGTTTTCAAATGCCGCCTTCTTTCGTAAGATAGCAACCTTTGTCTCCACATCTGGCGGTTGCATATCAGCGATCAAGCCCCATTCAAAGCGGCTGTGGAGCCGCTCTTCTAAAGTAGGAATTTCTTTGGGCGGGCAATCGCTGGTGATGACAATCTGCTTTTGCGAGTCATACAAAGCGTTGAAGGTATGAAAAAACTCCTCTTGGGTTCGCTCCTTGCCTGCCAAGAACTGAATGTCATCCATCAAAAGCACATCGATATTGCGATATTTCTCTCTGAACCGGATGGTTTTGTCGTAGCGAATGGCATTAATCAACTCGTTCATAAACCGCTCAGAGGACATATACGTGAGCTGCGTTCCAGGAAGTTGGGACTTAATACAGTGGCCAATGGCGTGCATCAGGTGGGTTTTACCCAACCCCACTCCGCCATAAACAAAAAGCGGGTTATAAGCCTTCGCCGGGCGCTCCGCCACTGCAACCGCAGCCGCATGAGCGAACTGGTTGCAGCATCCCACCACAAAACTATTAAATGTATACTTCCCATTAAGATTGCAAAGCGAGGCCTCTCTACAGGGCTCCCTTAAGGCGGCTGCCAAGGCCTGGGTTTTCTCACGCGAATCATCGTCCACGATAAAGAAAACCTGAAAGTGGTCCAGATTCAGCTCAGAGAGCGAGTCTTTGATGACTTCCGAATAGTTCTCGGCAAGCCAATACTTGAAGTGCTTATTAGGTACCCGGATAAAGAGTTTTTTCTTACTTAGGTCTTGTTCTTGAAGGGAAGTCGGTTTGAACCATATGTCAAAGTTCTGATGAGAAACCTTTTTCTCGATACATGAAAGAATGTTATCCCAGAGCTCCATAGTTGATCCTTACTTACTCGTAAGCACAATGCAAATGCAAACAAACCGCAATCTTGCATGACCTTTCTGAAGTCCGCCCTGATTTCCACAGCAATTTCCACAGATGTGGAAAACAGCCCTGGTTTTCCTCGTGTTAAGTGTGCCCGGGAAGTGAATAAGCTATCATGAGGTGAAGTGCGCTTCAAATGAATTTTTTGAGAAAACTACACTCAAAAATTCATTAAGCCGCATCATCTTATTCAATCGAGCTTTCCGCCCGGAGCTGGAATTTTTTTTCAAAACAGTGCTCCAAAAGTCCTGTGGTTTAGCGTATTTCCTTTGGCCAAGCGGACTTGCAGAGAGATCTCAAACTCTGGGAAACAAATCGCGATTCTGGGCGATGTGCTTTTTGATGTTTTTACCGTTTTGGGTGTTTACGGACTCCTCATTCGGAGCAAAAGTGAGGAGAAAGCTTATCGTAGGTTTTCTCGATGTCTTCGGGAATAAGTCGAGTTTGCCCGACCACCGAAACAAAGTTGGCATCTCCTTCCCAACGCGGAACAACATGAAGATGCAGATGCCCAGCCACACCGGCTCCGGCACTTTTTCCAATATTAAATCCGATGTTGAACCCATGGGGTTGGTATACTTTCCGCAAGACGCGCTCACATTCACAGGCTAGTACAATTATTTGATTGAGTTCGGCGGGAGAGGTGTCGACCAGTGTGGCAACATGTCTGAGGGTAACAATCATTAAATGGCCTGTGGTGTAGGGAAACCGATTCAGAAGAAGGCAAGTGTGGTCTTTTCGAAGCAGGATCAAGTTTGGCCGGTCCTTCTTCTCAGACAGAAGGTGGCAAAAGACACAAGTGCTTTCCCGGCGGCTAGAGGAAATGTAATGGAATCGCCAGGGGGTCCATATGTGGTCCATCTAAGAGTTAATGAGTTCTTTCAACTCCTTGCCTGGCTTAAAGTAGGGAACTTTCTTCGCGGGGACAAAGACTTTCTCACCGGTTTTGGGGTTGCGGCCTTCCCGTGACGCCCTTTCCCGAAGCCGAAAACTGCCGAAACCCCGGAGTTCAACCTTCTCCCCAGTTTTCAAAGATTCAACAATGCTGTCTAAAACAGTCTGCACAATGACCTCTGCATCCTTCTTACTCAAATCCGAATGCCTGGCGACTTCGTCGATAAGATCAGCTTTCGTCATTGTCACCTCCCTTTTCCTGCTTGGCCTTCTTTTTCAATTGACCCAGCTGCTCACCAGCAATTTCTCCAATGGAAGTGGTTGCCATTTCGGGTGTGTAAGACCAGCTCTCTTCCCTTTCTGAATCTTCTTTCAGGGCTTTTATAGAGAGGCCGATCTTGCGTTCCAATAAATTCAATTTGATGATCTTTACTTCAAGTTCCTGGCCGACCTTGAAATGGTTTTGCGGATGGTCAATGTGCTTATCAGAAAGTTCAGAAACGTGGCAAAGTCCCTCAATACCCTCACTGACCTCGACGAAGGCCCCAAAGTCAGCCAAGCGAACGATCTTCCCGCGCACCACATCCCCAATCTGGTGCTCAGAGAAGAACTCCTCCCAATTATCTGGCTCGAGCTGTTTGATCCCCAGAGACAATCGCTGGTTTTCCGCATCCACGTTGAGAACCACAGCACTGACCTCCTGACCTCTCTCCAGGACTTCCGCTGGATGTCTTATTTTCTTGGTCCAACTGATATCGGAAATGTGAACAAGTCCCTCGATTCCTTCTTCAACCTCAACAAAAGCTCCAAAGTCGGTCAAGTTTTGCACTGTGCCTGTCACGATCGAGTTGATGGCATACTTTCCCTCAATTTGATCCCAAGGGTTAGGTTCTGTTTGTTTCATTCCTAGCGAGATTCGACGCCCTTCGGCGTCGATGTCCAGAACAACGGCCTCCACTTCATCCCCCACCGACACGACTTTTGACGGGTGCTTGATGCGTTTGTTCCAGGTCATCTCAGAAATATGAATGAGCCCTTCGATGCCTTCCTCCAGTTCAACAAATGCTCCGTAGTCTGTCAGGCTGACCACTTTTGTCTGAACCCGGGTACTTTCCGGGTAACGCTGGGAGGCAGCGAGCCAGGGGTCTTCAGTAAGCTGCTTGTATCCAAGGGAAGCCTTCTCCTCGAGCCGGTCAAATTTGAGAACCTTAACCTCAATCTCATCTCCCACCTTAAACAAATCAGATGGATGGTTGACCCGACCCCAGGTCATGTCGGTGATGTGCAGCAGCCCGTCGATACCCCCCAGGTCCACAAAGGCCCCGTAGTCGGTAATATTCTTAACGGTTCCAGAAACAACCTTTCCTTCCTCCAGTTCCTTGAGGGTTTTTTCCTTCAACCTAAAGTATTCTTCCTCCAGGACCGCCTTACGGGAGAGAACGATATTGCCCCTTCGCCTGTTTACCTTGATGACACGCATGCGCAGCTCCTCACCGCACCAGCTGTCCAAATTCCGAGTGGGATGCAGATCAACCTGCGAGCCGGGCAGAAAGGCTCTGACACCAACATCCACAGCCAGTCCGCCCTTGATTCTTTCGATGACGCGCCCTGTGATGACCGACTGATCGTAATAGGCCTGCTCCAAGGCTTCCCAGATCTTCAATCGCTCGGCCTTCTGTCGAGACACCACCACGTAACCATGCCTGTCTTCGGTTCTCTCCAGAAGAACATCGACCTTGTCCCCCGGCTTCACGTCGAGATTCCGGTCCTCGTCGCGAAATTCCTCCAAAGGTATTAATCCTTCCGACTTGAAACCGACATCGACAACCACCTTTGATCCAGTGATTTTTAGTACTGTCCCCGTGACAACTTCGCCCTCGGCAATGTTCTTGAAGCTGTCGTTATATGCTTCTAGCATCTTTTGGCGGTCCAAGTCTTTCGGATCTTCAATGGCGGGACCTTCGGCTACTTTTTTCCGTTGAGGACCTTCTGACTCGGTGGTATCTTGAGTTGGCTCCACCTCATCTCCAGCTAACGACATCAAAACCTCCTAATAAGTATTTTCCATCACTTTCGGTCTAGCAGTCTACACACCGGGACTCTTACTGAAAACTCCAAGGATCTAAGTGTGGTAGACGATGGCTAGTGGGAAGCGAGGGGTAAACGAATTCTCCTCACTAACTTCGCTACGCCCTAGATACGACAACGCTTCGCATTCCCTCGCCGCTAGAAATTTGAAACCCAACTTATACCGCGCCACCGAAGGCTTTGTCAAGGGTCCGGCCGGGTCGACTTGGGCGACAAATCTTTGGTAGACTAAAGTGTCCGCTACGACCCGTGGGACCCGTGAAGCATCGTTGTTAACCGGAGGGATTGTCGGTCGCTGTCGAAATGTTCGGTAACAAAGGTCATTGCTTTGACCTTACAGATGAAGAGTCTATCTCATGAAAAATGGTATTCATCCCGCGTATGAGATGCTGACGGTTCGCTGTGCCTGTGGCAACGAGTGGGAAACGCGCTCGACAAAATCCGGAGAGATCCGTCTCGAGATCTGCTCCAAATGCCATCCGTTTTTCACTGGCAAACAAAAACTGATGGACACTGCGGGGAGAGTCGAGCGATTTCAAAGAAAGTATTCGCAGCATAAAAAGCAGGTATCCGGTTAACTTTCCCCATTTGTTCTATTTATGTTTGAGAAGCTTAACGCATTAGAAGAAAAGTACGAAGAGCTCTCGCGACTACTGGCAGATGCAAAGCTGATGGTTACGCGGGAAAAGTATCGGAAAACAGCACAAGCTCACGCAGAACTGCAAGAGATTGTCAGCCGGTACCGAAACTACAAATCGATCTCAAAGGAAATCGAAGGCACTAAAAAAATCCTGGAGGAAGAAGAGGAGGAGGAACTTCTGGCCTTGGCTCGCACAGAGCTCCAGGAGTTGGGAGAACGAAAAGCCGGTTATGAAGAGGAACTCAAGCTTCTCCTTCTTCCCGAAGATCCCAATGATGAAAAGAACGTCATCCTGGAGATCCGCGCCGGTGCCGGGGGAAATGAAGCCACTCTTTTTGCTCAGGAAATCTTTCGGATGTATACACGTTACGGGGAGAGCCGCGACTGGAACACCCAAGTTCTCTCCGCTCACCTTTCTTCAGTTGGTGGGTTCAAGGAAATCATCGCCATGATCGAGGGAGAAGATGTTTACAGTCGCCTCAAGTACGAAAGTGGGGTCCATCGAGTACAGCGCGTTCCGGAAACTGAAACGCAAGGACGGCTACACACCTCAGCAGTTACTGTGGCGGTTTTACCCGAGGCCGACGAAGTCGAAGTCCAAATCGATCCGAAGGATCTTCGAATCGACACCTACTGTTCCTCCGGTCCTGGTGGCCAATCGGTTAACACGACTTACTCTGCAGTACGTATAACGCACGTTCCTACCGGAGAAGTTGTTACCTGTCAGGATGAAAAGTCTCAAATCAAGAACAAAGCCAAGGCGATGAGGGTTCTTCGCTCGCGCCTATATGAAAAGGCGCACCAGCAGCAACAGAGCGAGCTCGCCCAAACTCGCCGTGCCATGGTGGGAAGCGGCGACCGCAGCGAGAAAATTCGAACCTACAACTTTCCACAGAATCGAGTGACTGACCACCGTCTGGGCTTGAACTTGCATCAGCTCAATACGGTCATGGAAGGCGACCTTGACACCATCATTGACGCTCTAATCACATCTAGCCGAACAGAGGCTTTGAAGAACCAGAAAATCGCCTGAACGGAAGCGATCAAGAAAGAGGTTGTGACGG
Source organism: Acidobacteria bacterium AH-259-L09 (assembly GCA_027717875.1). The sequence continues at coordinate 14,899 of JALLOL010000003.1, forward strand.
TTAAAGAGGCGATCCAGTTTGCAGCCCAATATCTCAGTGAACATCAACTTCGCTCCCCTCGCCAAGACGCCGAGCTTTTATTGGCCTCTATTCTTCAGCAGGATCGCGCCTTCCTATACGCTTACCCTGAATGTTCGCTTTCTGCCGCGCAAGAGCGCCTCTTGCGTCACTGGTTGAAAAAGCGAGGAGATCACTATCCATTGCAATACCTGCGGGAAAAACAAGAGTTCTACGGCAGGGAGTTTTGGGTCCCCCCCGGGGTCTTCATTCCCCGGCCGGAGACAGAACTATTGCTCGAGGTGGGTTTGAAACTCTTGGGGAAGCGTTCTGAAAAACAGCTTTTTGCAGCTGACGTTGGAACAGGCTGCGGTTGCATTGCAATAACACTGGCTTGCGAAGAACCTCGGGTTATTATCACTGCCACAGATATCTCGCCTACGGCCTTGGAAGTGGCTCGCTGCAACGCTGTTACATATCGCTGTCTCGATCGGATCGAATTTTACCAAGGGAACACGCTTGAACCCGTGAAGGATCGTCGCGCCTATTACCACCTGGTGCTTTCTAATCCTCCGTACGTGAGCAACCGCGCAAGAAACCGGGTTGAACCCTCGGTAGAGAAATACGAGCCGATTGAAGCCGTTTTTGCTGGAGAATCGGGCCAGGAGGTCTACCTGAGACTGTTTCGCAAGGCGAAAGACCTTCTGTCCTCAGAAGGGAAGCTAGTCATGGAATTGGGCTATGACACCGCAGGCAGTATTCCGCGGCTAGCTGAAGAAAACGGATGGGCTCTGAGTGATTTAAGAAAAGATTTGTCAGGCATCGATCGCTGCGCGATCTTTGGGGTCAGAGCGTGAAAATCCAACGCTCTGACCCCTCCATTACATCATTATTTGATATGGTTTACCTGGCCACGAACGAAGTGCGAGGCACTAGCTAAGATGGGAGAGACGATGTCAGAGTGCATATTTTGCAAAATTGCCCGTAGAGAGCTGCAGTCTCAAATTGTTCGAGAAGATGACCAAGCGGTTGCCTTTCGGGACGCCAACCCCCAAGCGCCGACCCACATTCTTGTCATCCCCAAGAAACACATCTCTTCGCTGGCGGAAGCTTCAGAACAAGATGGCGAGCTGCTTGGGCATCTTCTTTTGATGATCTGCCAAATCGCGCAAGAGCAAAACCTGGAGTCCAATTATCGTGTGGTGATTAACAACGGAGCAGGAGCGGGCCAAAGCGTATTTCACATCCACTTGCATCTGCTAGGTGGACGAACGTTCCATTGGCCGCCCGGATGACGATGGAAAAGCTGATCAAGGGAATTCTGGAAGAATTGGATGAAAATCCCAAGCGTCAGGGGCTCGCCCACACTCCGGCTCGTGTCGCTCAAACGTTCCGCTTCCTAACCAGGGGTTACCAGGAGAACATTGAGGAAATTCTCAACGGCGCCCTTTTTGACGTGAGCTATGATGAGATGGTGATCATAAAGGACATTGAGGTTTACAGCCTGTGTGAACACCATCTCTTGCCTTTTTTTGGGAAATGTCACGTTGGCTATGTACCCTCCAATAAAATTATTGGTCTGAGCAAGATCCCCCGGCTCGTCGATATGTTTGCCCGCCGCCTGCAGGTTCAAGAACGTCTCACCCAGCAAATTGCTGACACGATTCAGGAACAAATCAATCCTCAAGGAGTGGGGGTAATCATCGAGGCGCAGCATCTTTGCATGATGATGCGCGGTGTTGAAAAACAGAACACCCAGATGATTACCTCGACCATGCTGGGAAGATTCCGTCAAGACCAACGATCCCGGATGGAATTCCTAGATTTGGTGAGGGCCGGCAGCTGATGAATCAACTGAGCACCTTGTTTGTCATGCCTTCCAGCTTTCGTTGGCTCTTCTTCTGCTTGTTTTTCTTTCCCTGCACGCTCGGCCATCTCATGGGTCAAGAGGCCAGTCAGATCCAGGTGCCGAGTATCCGTGTAGAGGTCAACCTCGTGACCTTAAGATTCACAGTCAAAAACCGCCAAGGCAGTCTCCTTAACAACCTCAAAAAAGAAGACTTTCGAGTCTTCGAAGATGGAGTTCCTCACGAAATCGTTTTCTTTAATCCTCCACGAAACACCACTGTGGAAATGGGCCCCCTGAGGCTAGCATTCCTTCTGGACATCAGCGGCAGCACGTTTGAAACTCGAGCGCAAGAGATTACGGCCGCAACGACTTTTTTGGAAAATGTGCATGATTTCACGAAAGTGGGAGTTTTTGGTTTTACGGATAAGCTGATCCTTTTTCAAGATTTTACCTCCATTCGATCCCTGGCCCACAAGGCGCTAACCGAAGCTCACAAGCACCTCGGGCGAACGGCGATCTATGGCTCCTTAAACACGCTGATCTCTCAAATTAACAGTCGTTCCGGCGAGGCAGTAGGCAATGTGATTATTGTGATCTCCGATGGAATGGACGATGCTTATAAGAGATCCGCTCAGACCCTTGCTCTGGCCCGCGCAAGTAATGTCGTCATTTACACAATCCTAGTTCCCTCGGCGGCCCAGCTTTACATCGCTCCCTCCCCAGCCCTGCGCCAGTCTGCCGCCTCCTCTGCATCGGCGAAAGATGATCGAGAAGCGCAGGAAAAGGCTTTTGCCAACTTGTCTATCCGAACCGGTGGGAAACATTTCAGCGGATTCGAAGCCATTCTGGATTTTGACGAGGTCATGGCTCAAATCAATGACGATATCTTTGGAAATCTTTACTCCATTGGATACTATACGGATGATCCCTACCGGGATAAACGAGAGCGCAACATTCGCGTCCAGATACAATATCCGGATGCATTTATTCCCGCGCGATTCGAGAATCTCCCCGAACGACTGACAGCCAAGAAAAAGTTCATTGCCGCACTTTTTGACAATGAGGCGATTGCACGACTCCCCGAGAACTTGCACAGCACCTTCCACGAAATCGGTGCCGAGATGGACCTGCTGACTCCCAAGCGCCAAGGGGGCCAACTCGGACTTCCCTTTCGGATAAAAATCAGTCCCTACAGTCTGCGTGCTACGGACAAAGGCGGTATTCGAACACAGTTCGGGATCATTGGCCTGTTGTTAGATCAGGACGGAAACGAGGTGGTACGGCTTCGAGAGATTTTCCGTGTCAGGCTTGATGCTAAACAGATCCGCGAAGGCCGCGGGATCATTTATACAAACAAGCTTTTTGCTCCCCCGGGCATCTACGCGTTCAAAGTCGCCTTGTTGGAGATTCCAACCTGGAAGATGACGGCATTTGAAAATGTGGTGAGGATTGAAGAGCGGTAGCAGGAGCCAGGAGCCAGGAGCCAGATCAAAAGTTGGATCTTTGAATCGATGATTGTACGGGCGAGTTCTGCAACCTTCCTCTGACTGCCCTTGCAAGTCTTCATTTTTCAGATACTGGAACTCTACGTCCAAACAAGGAGCTCCTCAAACCTTCTCCTGGGTCTCTTCCCGCCCTGAACTCCTGGCTCCTGGCTCCTGGCTCCTGACTCCTGGCTCCTGGCTCCTGGCTCCTGGCTCCTGGCTCCTCCAATAAGACTCGCAGTACTCCCGAACCCGATCCATTTCCCCTTGATAGCGAATCATCCATGCCTCCTCATCACCGTCAGGTGGCACGATCAAGGGTTGGCCTATTTTGACCAGGACAGGAGTGAAAGGTTTGGGAATTCTGAACTGGTCCCAGCTACTGAGAGTCCAGAAACTCTTGGGCTGAATGTGAAAGGGGACTATCGCTGCTCCTGTGTTCCGGGATAGCCAAATTGGTCCCGGCTTCACCTTATAGATGGGGCCTTGAGGGCCGTCTATAGTAAAAGCGGTGTCGACTCCCTGGTCCAAGCATCTCTTCAATTTAAGGAGGGCTTTTGCCCCTCCTTTGCCGGTGGAGCCTCGAGCGGCGACGTATCCAAATTTCTCTATTACTCTAGCGATGTATTCCCCGTCAAAATTGCGACTTGTGACCACAAAAATATTTCGGAAGCGCCAGAAGTGTGTGGCATAAAAGATTTGGTTGTGCCAAAAAGAGTAAATAATGGATTTTCTCTTTTCCTTAAACTGCTGGAAGTTTTCCCAATCCTCCAATCGATAGCGCAGCGTCAGGCCAATCAGCCACACCAACGCCCCGCCCAATAAACTGATGAGCAAGATCTGGATTTTCTGCCAGGGATTGAAAGGCTTTGACGGAGTAGGATTATTCGACCGGGTTCTCGTCTTTGTGAAGTTCATGCGCTCATGCGAAGCCACTATGGAGGCTATGAGAACTCAATCTTTTTCGATAAATAGTCGGCTAATTCCTGGTCCAGACTGAGGATCTCTCGAATTAATCGCTGTCGATATCGCGCTGCGTAAGGATTCTCACACTCCATGTCACGAAAAAGTTGATCGGTGTCGTGTTGAACAGTTCTCACCAGTCGATAAAAGGCCTCCGGTCCTGGAGTGGAGATGGCCTGCCCGCCCCAGCCCAGCCGTTTCATGGCTTGAGCAATTAGATGAAAAACCGCCTGGCCTTTGGCAATCTGCCTGTCGTGCTCCTCTGGGGTCGGCTCTATAGTCACCAACTGCAGTGCTTCGAGGTAGTGGCGAATAAGCTCATAGACCTGGGGCTCGATCCGAACGGGACATAGCGCGATTTTCAGTCCGGCGATACCTTCCTTACCGCTGTCTGGCCCAAAGAGCGGGTGAGTCCCAAGGATTTGCACCGCCTGAGGAAGATGTGCCAACATCCACTGAATAGGGCGTCTCTTGACGCTGCACGTGTCGAGCACGATTTGCCCTTCTCGCAAGAAGGGTGCCATTTTCTTACAGGTTTCCTCCACGGCAGAAATGGGGACGCACAAAATAATGAGTTCCGCCGAAACCACTTCTTCAAACGTTGCCGCTTGGGTCAGACCCTGCATCTTTTGCGCGTCGCAGTCGTACACCAGCAGTTGCTTGTCGCGCTGCAAATACCCAGATGCCATTTTGCCAAAACGCCCAAAACCCAAGAGACCGACCTTTTCGATTTTCACGGGGTGCAATTATATAATAGTGGCCAAGATGCCCGAAAATGCGCTGGTCATTTGATTTTCCTCGATAGCTGACAATGGTACTCGACTTATCAAGGTTTTCAGTTGCCGAAATTCGCGAACGTTTTCTCAGTCAAGAAGATCCTGTGCCGGCTCATCTGCTGGCTAAGATGCAGAGAGATCCGCGAGGGGGAGTCCGCAAGATTTGTCAGTATTTGAAGAAACGGCGGGAGGGGGAAAAACGAGAGCAGCGGCGTATCGAGTCGATGCTCAACTTTGAACGGCTGCTTTGGAACTCTGGTGTCCGCTATGTTGCGGGTGTCGACGAGGTCGGGGTCGGACCTTTGGCCGGGCCCCTGGTAGCAGCGGCCGTCGTTTTTTCTCCCCAGACATTCATCCCCGGAATCAATGACTCTAAAAGGCTCGCGCCTAAGATTCGTGAGCAACTTGCGCAAATCATTCGAACCAAGGCTCTAGGAGTCGGGATCGGATTAGCAAAGGTGACCGAAATCGACCAGCGCAATGTTTACCATGCCGGCATATTGGCCATGAGACGTGCGGTGCAAGGTCTCCCCGTAAGCCCCACTTACCTCCTGCTTGATGCCAAGCAAATCCCCGAATTTTCAATTCCTCAAACTGCTTTTATCAAAGGCGACTCCCTCAGCTTTTCCATTGCAGCCGCCTCAATCATTGCCAAGACGTACCGGGATCAGCTCATGCGTGAGCTGGACCTCCGATATCCTCAGTATGGGTTCGCCCAGCACAAGGGATACAGCACCCCGGAGCATCAAAAAGCTATACAAAAACACGGGCCTTCAGCGGTTCATCGAAGGTCCTTTGCGTTCATTGACGAATTATGCGGCGGGTACTCTATCCTGTTTTATGCACTGAGAGATAAACTGATGCGGCTCAGTTCAGTTCAAGCGACGAAGGAGTTTGAAAAAGAATTTAACGCTGTCCGCTCCAAACTGAGTCAACCCGAGCAGCGAAAAATAAAGCTGATGCTGGCAAGACGTTGGGCTAACTTATAAGCTCATAACTGTTCGAGGCAAGATGGGTGACCCCTTTCGGATTGATCGCGAACGTATGGTGGAACACCAGCTAAAGAAGAGGAGTATCCACGACCCGCGCGTGCTGCAAGCCTTCCGAAGAGTCCCGCGGCACGAGTTTGTCCCAGAAAATCTAAGACAACAGGCATACGCCGATGGCCCTTTGCCCATCGGCGAGGGACAGACCATCAGCCAACCTTACATGGTGGCCATAATGACTCAGGTGGCCGAGATTACACCGGGGAATCGAATTTTGGAAATCGGTACGGGCAGCGGCTATCAGACCGCCATTTTACTCGAGATGGCTGCGGAGGTGTATACAATCGAGAGAGTCCCACAGCTTTCGGAGCAGGCCCTGGAAACCCTCCGTCGCTTAAACTACACCGAAGTCCACACTCGAGCCGCCAACGGCACCCTAGGATGGGAAGAAGAGGCTCCCTTCGACGCCATTTTGGTCACCGCCGGCGCACCGCAAATTCCAAGACCTTTGCTGGACCAGTTGGCCATCGGAGGTCGGCTGGTGATTCCACTTGACGAGGACTACTCGCAAGTCCTCTATATCGTTAGAAGAACGGAGGAAGGGTTCGAAAAGGAACGTGGGGAACGTTGCACTTTTGTCCCCTTAATCGGAGAACATGGCTGGAAAAAAGATCCGCGCATCCACTGATTTCTCACAAGGCCTCCCCATGGCGAGGCGGAGCAAAAAACGGATCCACCTTTTCGCGCCGCGGCGCTTGCGTCAACAAAGAGACCATGATGAGCGAAATCACGGAAACAACAATCGCTGGAACAACTGCGTCAACCGCGGGGCTTCCATAGACCTTCCACGTTAACGTCACCGCTGTCCCCAGAACAATTGAACTCACAGCCCCCGGGGCGGTGGCTCGTCTCCAAAAAAAGGCTGCCAGAAGGGCAGGGGTGATCCCTGCTCCGTAGATGGTGTAGGCCAACAAAGCGACGGAGAGAAACTCATCAGATAGCGTGGAGAGGTAATAGGCAATTACTCCCAGAACGACAACAACCAGTCTTAGTAAGAAAACCAGAAAGCGCTCTGAAGCCTTCGGATTCACAAATCGCTGATAGATGTCACGCACTACAGAAGTGGCAGGCGCCAAAAGATAGCTGCCAGCGGTGGACAGTACGATTGCCATGATGGTGGTCAACACCACAGCTCCCAAAAAGGGAGGGAGATGATCGCGCGCTGCGTAGGCGATCACGCGCCCATGGATCTCAAGATCCGGTTCCAGCGAACTCGCCACCCAGGCCGTCATGATGATCATGCACTCCATAAAGGCCACCCCAGCCAACATCCAAAGAACGGCCTTGCGGGCAACACCTGCACTGCGCGCGGAAAAGAATCGTTGATACATATTCGCATCGCCTAGCACCAGCAAAAAGGCTGGAAGCAGTAATCCCACTGCCTCTACTGGAAGAATGGGGCCAAAGAGATCGAAGTGTGAAGGTGCGAGGGCGCGCCTCATTCCTTCCAGCCCATTCGCCTGGACCCAAAAAACGGACAGGGCAGTGGATATTCCCAAAATCATGGTGACGCCCTGCACCACTCCGATGTATGCAATCGAGAACATCCCTGCCGTGGCCGTGTAAATAACGATAAAAATAGTAGTGAGGATGACGGCACTTTTCACCGGCAGGTCGGGAAGCGCCAGGTTGAGCACTGCTCCCGCCGCCCGGTACTGATACGACACAATGGTGGTATAGGCGATCACCAGGGTGAGCACACCAAAGAGGCGAGCGGTGGCGTTGTAGCGTTTCTCCAATAGATCCTGAATAGTGATCTGTTTTAGTCCTCGGGCTCGGCCGGCAATCCCATGCAGCACGGCGATGCCCAGAATCGATGCCAGGGGAAGGATCAGCGCCGCAATACCTACCCGATAGGTTTTCTCGGCATTTCCAAAAATACTCCCTGTGCCGATCCAGGTGGCCAGAAGCGTGCCAAACAGTACAAATGTATTTAGCTTCCGCCCCGCCACTGAGAAATCTTCCTGCGTTGCCACCCCCCGGCTTCCCTTAAAGCCCACAGCAACCAACACCAGCAGATAGACCAGAATCATCCAGAAGTAAATCGTGGTCATGGGGTGAGCTTAAAGGTTCTTTGATGGGTACCGAAATTGGTTACTTCTGCCTGTGAAGCTGCAACAACCACCCGCAAGACCTCATAGTCTTTGCTAACTTCTGGAATGCAAAAGTGTGCTTCGAAAACATTCGTTCGGCCGGCATACTCTAACTCGAGATCCTGAATTCGATGCTCATTGTGAAAAACGACTGCATGGACCGTCAGCTTGTTAGCGTCCCAGAGCCCACCGGGCTCGATGGGACACCCTCAAAGCAACCGGATCGATGCCTGCAGGTGAACCGCATCGCCAGAGCGAAAGACATCGACGCTCTCCGGCGTCATGATGTCCACAATGAATCCGTGAAGCTGAAGTATTAAACCCTCTCCGAGAATGCTCTCTCCCGGAATCAACCAAGTGCTGGTTGAGGCTCGCTCTAAAGCTTGCGGATAAGCTAAGGGGCCTTCGGCTATAATTTCAACTGGGGTTGGCTCAGTTAAAAGGATTTTTGCGCTATAGGCCGCCGCCCCTTTGGTTCCGTAGACCACTGCCCTTCGCTTGTGGGGGCGCTCCATAATGGATTCTGTATCCCCGGACCCACCGAGATGTAATCCCTGAGCCAATACCTCACCGGTCAGCCGATGTTGGATGGTGATGCGACAGCCACCAACCAGAGAGCCAATAATCTTGGCATCGCAGGAAACAATTCGCACGGTGATTTCAGTAGGTTGCGGTTCCAGCATAAAATCCCTCCAGTTCTAAGTGCCTCGCACTAGTTAGGGCTCCCGAGATTAGCAAAAACTGCGGTGAAGAGAAACCGGTTGGGAGCCCCGAGCCCGATCGCGCCAACAATGTCATCCTATTTCTGGGCGATGCCATTTTGGTGCTGACCACTCCTGAGTTTTCCCGGCGCCGGGCCGAGGGTGCAGGAGATTCTCGAGTAGGTCATGGTTGGCGGCGGTCACGGATGAAGCATGTCAGCGACATCATGAACAGCCTGGATTACCCACAGGGATACGGATGGAGTTACGGTTTCTGGACCCAGTCACCTTAATGCTGCAGTTTCCTGTGAGCTTTGCTGCACAGCTTCGGGAGAACTCGCCCGCCAGAGCCGCTTGAGCCCTATAGAGAAGTCGTCAATCAAAGTGTAGTAGGTCGGGAGGACCACCAGAGTGAGGACCGTGGAGGCCATCAGCCCGCCCATGAGGGTCCGAGCCATAGGGAAATAGCGCAGATCGAAGAGCGAGCTGGTGCCAAGGGCCAAGGGCATCAGTCCCGCCACAGTCGTGCCAGCCGTCATCAGAATAGGTCGGAACCGCTCCCGACAACCCTCGAAAACTGCCTGTGACCTGTCGAGACCTTTGTGCCGCAGATTATTGATGTGATCGATCAGCACGATGCCATTATTAACCACGATCCCGATCAGGATCAGAATACCGATTTGAGCCATGATATTGAACGGAGTACCCGTCAGGAATAGAAACCAGGCCACTCCGGCTGCCGCGAACAGCAGGGAAATCATGATCGCAAATGGATGAGCCAGAGACTCGAAAAGAGCCGCCATGACGAAGTAAACCATGAAGAGGGCAAGTAATATGTTGAAGGCAAACTCTTGCTCCTGCTTGTTGCCGCGTTGAGTCCAAAAGCCGAAACTCCACGAGTAGCCGGGAGGAAAGTCCAGACCCTCCATCGTTTCGCTTATGAGCTTCTTCCCTTCATCCTGCTTATCGCCGCCATAGTTGCTCAGAATCTCCGTGTAGGTGCGGCGATTCTCCCGCTGGATTGACCCGGGAGACCTGACTATTCTCAGATCAGCTACCTGGGAAAGGAGGATCTGTTCTCCGTTGGGTCCTGCCCCGACCACCATCGATTTCAGATCCGACAGGTTTTCACGGTCGCTGGGCTGCAATTTGATCCAAATATCCACCTCCCCTTGGGAGGTTCGATACCCTCGAATCTCGCGGCCCCGAAGCACAATGCCCAGGATGTTTGAGACGGACTCGGGGGAGACGTTGTACCTCTTCGCCAGCTGCCGATCAAGTACAAGCTGGACCTCTTGCTGACCGCGATCCAAAGCCCTGCGAATCTCCGCGAATTGACCGCTGCCTATAAATCGTTTTTTTGCCTCCCGCGCCAGCTCCATGAGGATGGTGCTGTCTTCTCCGTAAAGATTCACGCCAATCCAGTTACGGTTTTCTGCGCCCTCCTGGAAATCCAGCCGGATCTCGGCTCCTGGAATAACAGGCAGGCCTGCGGCAATCTGCTTCCGAACGTCCTTGAGTTCGTCAAGCGTGATTCGCTCTTTATCGAAGTAAATCCGCGTCGCCGCTTCGTTGTTGGCGTAGAAACTGTAGACATCTTTAATTTTGAGACGCTTCCCGTTTTCGAGCAGGAACTCTTCGACGGGAACCACGTAGTCCTGTTCTATTTTGGCGTAATGGTAGTTTTCTGTGAACTCGTATTCGACTCCCAAGGACTGCAGCTCTTGAGCTTCCGGTGAACTGTCCGGCAAATTAAACAGGAGCCACGAGGAGACGCCAAGGACCAAGGGCACAATCAGAAACCCAACCAGGTACCGATGTCTGAGGGTCCAGCCCATCAGCTGGAGGTACCTTTCAACTACCGGGCTCTGAGGTATGGAAGCCTGCTGAGAGTCACCAGTTCCATCTGCTCGTCCTGACCCGCCGCGTCGGCCGAAAAACCAACGGAGAGCCCCCTTCATTCGGGCACCCAATGCCCGCTGCCAAGGCGGGCTCTTTTCCATCCGAGCACTCAGCAGCCTGGCTGCCCCAAGGGGGATAAGGGTGAGGGAAACGAAAAGTGAACAGAGCAGCGTAATGATAATAGCTGTACCCGTGTGCCCAAGAAAAATGGTGAGATTCGTCTCTTTTCCAAACACAAGGGGTACGAAGATGATGATCGAGGTAAGTGTGGCAGCCATTACTGCCCGGATCACCTCTTGGGTCCCCACGCAAGCCGCCGAAACTCTCGTCTGTCCCTTCTCAAGTTGCTGGCAAATGGATTCCAGTACCACAACCGCGTTGTCCACCAGCATCCCCGTCGCCAGCATCAGGCCCATCATGGACAGTACATTCAAGCTGTTCCCCAGGAGATACAAAAACCCGATTGAGGCGACAATCGAAAATGGGATAGACACTCCGATCAACAGCGTCGGCCCTATTCTCCTCAGGAACAAATAGAGCACCCCAACGGCCAGAATCGCTCCGATGAAACCGGCATTCAGAAGGCCGGAAAGCGATTTCGTGATTTCCTCACCCGAATTGTGCCAAATCAGCACCTCAATCCCCTCCAAGGCCGGATCTCTGTTGAGTTCCTCGATCTTGGCCAGCACTCGATTGACGGTCTCAACCGTGTTGGCGTCTGACGCTTTCCGAATCTCTAGCGAGACGGCAAATTCACCGTTCAGATGACGACCAAACACGGGTTCAGGATCCCGCAACTGCACATCGGCGATGTCCGACAGAGTCAACCCCCGGTCATTGGCAGGAAAATTGGCGATCTGATCCAGCGAATCGACGGCACCTTTACTCAGGACGCGGTAGCGACTGCCTCCGTCTTCGATTTCCCCTAAAGCGAGGTTCAAGTTGGCGCTGTCCAGGCGTCGAAAAAGCGCATCGACGTCCACACGGTAGCGTTTGATTTCATCAATGCGCAGATAGATATCCACCTCCCGACGCTCCACACCTCCAAGGGAGACATCGGCAACGCCCGGCACACTCTCCAACGGCTTCTTGATCTTGAGATCCAAAAGACCGTAGGAACCACGAAGATCTCGCCCGGAGGCGATACGTCCCTCCACTATCGGGATGTCATTCGTATTGAAGTTCAGAACCAAGATGCGATCCACGTCTTCAGGAAGGTCCTTTCGAGCCTGTTCCACCGTTTCCCGAACTTCTGACCGGAGCAGGTCAATATCCTGATCCCATGGAAACATGAGTTCGATCACTGCTTCATCGGCACTCGAGCGTGACGTAATGCGGTCGACATGGGGGATGGTGCTCAGAACTTCTTCCAGCGGTTTTGTAATAGAGTCCTGAACCTGCCCAGGCGTCGAATTCGGATAGGGCACGACCACGACAACCACCGGGGCATTCAGGCTCGGAAAAAGCACCAGCGGGATTTTGTAGATTGACACCGCTCCCAGCAGCAGGAAAGAAACCAGCAGCATGCAGATGGTCACCGGATACCGAATTGAGAATCCAGAAAGCCGGTACGCACTTCCAGCGGTAAGACCTTCTCCCGGGCGGTAGGTGGAACTTCTCATCTCTCAGGTTCTCCCCATGCGGTGGTTGTCAAAGACTGTCACCCGTAGGGGCCTCCAGGACTGGCGCGCTGTGCGGGGACGTTCCGCTTCCAACATAGACCTTGCGATCGACAAGCTCGTAAACAACAGGAATTAGGATCAACGTAATGAGAGTCGAGAAGAGCAGTCCTCCCATGACCGCAATTGCCATAGGAGCCCGCACTTCCGCTCCTTCACCCCAGCCCAAAGCCATTGGTATGAGACCCAACACTGTGGTGAGCGTGGTCATCAGGATGGGTCGCAGCCGGACGTGGCCTGCCTGGAGCAAGGCCTCACGTTTGGCGAGCCCCTGCCTGCGAAGCAGGTTTGTATAATCAATCAACACAATGGCATTGTTCACCACAATACCCGCTAGAACAATAGCACCCAGAAAAACCACAATACTGATTGTGGTTCCCGTCAGGAAGAGAGCCAGCAACACTCCCACGACTCCAAACGGGACAGTAAAAATGATGATGAAAGGGTGAACCAGAGATTCGAACTGGGAAGCCATCACCAAGTAGACGAGGAAAACGGCCAGGGCAAAAGCAAAGAGCAGGCTCTTGTAGGACTTTTCCAGTTCTTCATTCTGTCCCGCCAGCATCACGGTCGTGCTAGTGGGAATTGCGGCCCGTAATTGCTGCAGTCGACCCCGGATCTCCTCAGAAACACTGCTCAAATCACGGCCGACGAGGTTAGCGGAAACAATTGCCGCTCTCTGCGAGCGAATGCGGCGAATCTCGCTGGGACCCCGACCCAATTTCACATCAGCGACCGCTGCCAGCCGAATGGGCACCACATTAGGCTGCTCGCTGTCCACGGGTTGCCGCTCGCCGCTGTCGAACCGTACTTCGCCACGGCGAGTCCAGCTCCCTGAATTAATGACCAGGTTCTTCAGGTTGGCAATGGTGTTTCGATCTGCCTCCTCGACTCGCACCAGAACGTCAATTTGCTTGTCCTCTTCTCTGTAGCGGGTGGCGACATCACCGCGGATCTTGGTTCGCAAGACACTGGAAATCTGATTTTCTTCCAGCCCCAGCCTTGCCAGACGCTCACGGTTGAAGTGGACATGAATTTCCGGGTCACCCGGTTTTGTGCTGGTTTTGATATCGGTTAATCCCTGGATCTCTCCAAGATTGCTGGCAACTAGACTGGCCGTCTCTTGCAAATCTTGCAGATCGTAACTGTAGACCTCAACTTCCACCGGCGTTCTAAAGCTGAATAGCGTAGGCCTTTTGAACTTGCAGGTAATATCAGGATACTCTTGTAAGTCGGCGCGAACTCGGTCAATCACCTCAGCTTCCCGCGACTCGTCTCGCTTGTCTTTCATAACCACATAAAGCTGGCCAGTGTTTTCCTGGAGGGTATTGCGGGCAAACTGATTTTCGGTGCTGCCTCCCACGCTTGAAAAAACAGTACCCACCTCCCGGTACCCGGCTACACGTGTTTCAACAGCTTGCATGACCCGGTTGGTGTACTGCAGGGGGCTGCCTTCGGGCAACTTGATCTCGAACGCAAACTCCCCCTGGATCAGAGGTGGAATCAACTCCGCTCCCAGGTACACTGCCATCCAGACGGATGCCGCTGTCAGAAAGAAGGCTGATCCGAAAACGGCCGCCTTATTGTTCAGTGACCATTGCAGGAACTGGGGATAGCGGCGCGATAGGGTGTTAAACCCGCGCTCAAATCGATTTAAGACCGGCGAAAAAAGTCTCAGCAGAGATCGACCCACCGTCCGAAAGAGACGACGAACGTCCATCACGACCACTCGAGGAGTCTCGACAAAAACGAAGCGAAGAACCCTGACCAAATTTCTATTTAATGTCCCAAAGAAAGGGCCGATGTTGCCATCGGCCATTGGTTTGGGAGGGTTTGGAGGCGTGTCAGTGAGTGCGTTCTCCTCCGGCCCCCGGCCCCCTCGGGCAATTATCATGGGGATGCACGTCAGAGCCACCAGCAAGGATGCAAGTAGAGCGTAGGTAATTGTTAAGGCCTGATCCTTGAAAAGCTGACCCGCGATCCCTTCGACAAAGATCAGGGGAAGGAACACGGCGATCGTGGTAAGCGTGGAAGCGGTGACCGCTCGGCTCACTTCCTGAGTACCTTTATGGACCGTTTCTGCCAACCCCGCTTCCTGCTTTCGATGCCGATGGATAGCCTCCAAGACAACAATGGAATTATCCACCAACATTCCCACTCCCAGCGCCACGCCTCCCAACGACATGATGTTCAGCGTAATCCCAGTTTGGTACATGAGGGCAAAGGTGGCCATAATGGAAATCGGGATCGAGAAGGCAATCGTGAGGGTACTGCGCAGGTCACGCAAGAAGACAAAAAGTATCAGCGTGGCCAGAATCCCTCCCAAGACGGCTGCAGACAAAACGTTGAAGACAGAGTTCTGAATGAATTCAGCCTGATTAGAAACCACCTCATAATCGACGTTCTTTGGAAAGCGTTCTTTCTCTGCCAGGGTTTCCATTGCTCTGATCACCGCCCTCGCCACCGTCACCGTATTGGCGTCTCCCTGCTTGTAGATGGCCATTTCCACGCTTTCTTTTCCGTTGAGACGGGTGATGACTTCCCGGTCCTTGGTACCCCGCCACACCCGGGCTACGTCGCCCAGTACCACTTTTCGTCCCTGCTGATTCCGAATGATGATTTGCTCGATTTCCTCCACCGAACGGAACTCGTTCAGCATCCGGACCAAGTAATTCGCATCCTGGTCGTAAAGACTCCCTGCGGCCTGGTTCAGGTTTTCCTGCCGCAGGACGTCCGTGACTTCTGTGATGGGAATCCCTAGTTCTGCCAGCCGCTTTTCATCGACCTCGATTGGGATCTGTTCTTCAAGTCCCCCGATCACCTTGATGGCAGCGACACCGTCGGTTGAGTCCAGGTGCTTTTTCAATTCTTCTTCCGCGGCATAACGCAAGGCGCTGAGACTGATGTCGCCGTAGACTCGAATCCGCATGATTGGATCGTGCGAGGGATCAAAACGAAGAATGACGGGTTTTTCTGCGTCGCGAAGCAAGTCGACGAAGTCCAGTTTTTCTCGCACTTCCAGGCTTGCAAGGTCCATGTCCGTGTCCCAGGAAAACTCAAGCACTACTTCCGACTGGCCGGAGCGAGATATGCTAGTCATTTTGGTGAGTCCAGGCACCACACCCACGGCTTCCTCAATAGGCTGGGTGATTAGACTCTCCACTTCTTCCGGGGCGGCGTCCTCATAGTCCGTCTGGACGGTCAGAGAGGGATAGGAAATGTCAGGTAGAAGGTTGAGAGCCAAGCGGTCGAGTGAAACCAGCCCGAATAGAATCACCGCAACCACGAACATGGATACGGTTACGGGACGCTGTATGGCAGTTCTTATGAGATCCATTCAGTTAGCTGAAGACTTGTTCGTCAATTTGACCATGGACCCGTCTTTCAGTGCCCCGTGACCCGCTACTACGACGGCCTCTCCCGGTGAGATACCCTGGCGAATCTCAACCTCTGCATTGCTTTCATAGCCTAACTCGATCGGCACCCGTCTGGCCTTATCCTTTTCTACAACGAAGACAAATCTCCGGTTATCTTCTTCCACGACTGCCCGCTTGGGAACCAGGACGGATCCCCGACGCGTGTCGCTCTGGATATCCACCTGCACAAAGGCTCCCGGCTTGAACGGTCCTCGAGCATTCTTCAGCTCCACAGTCACTTTCACCGTACCGGTGGATTGATCGACGATCGGGCTGACGCGGGCCACATGACCCTGGATGCTCTGCGATTCATCCACTCCGGAGATAACAGTAACAGACTGGCCGGGACTGACCTGACTTGCCTCTCGCTCGGACAGGAAGACCTCCGTCAAGAGTGGAGAAAAATCACCGAGCTTGAACAGCTCATCCCCATTCTTGACTGTCTGGCCGAGGTCCACCGTGCGCTTGGTGATATACCCGCTGTAGGGCGCCTCGATTCGAGTTCGGGAGATTTCCAACTGTGATTGTTCAATTTCCGCTTCCAGCTCTTCCACTTTGTGCACCAATTCCCGCGACTCCGACGAAGACACCCTCAGGTCGTGCTCCAGTTCATCCAGTTTGTACTTGATCTGAGCCACCTCACGCTCGCTGACAAGCTTCTCCTTGTACAGTCTCTGATAGCGATCCAACTCCTCACCGGTGTTCTTAACCTGAACCTGCGCCTTTTCATTGCGAATTCTTGACGTCTCCAGCTGGAGCTTGGCTTGGGCCAGTTTCTGCCTGGCTGACTGAAGACGGATTCTGGGCTCGGTGTCGTCAAGACGACTAAGAAGCTGGCCCTTTCTTACATGATCACCCTCCTCTACCAGGACTTCTTTAGCTATGCCTTCTCCTTGTGCTACTACACTGACCTCTCGGAGTGGGCGCAGATTGGCGGTTGAACTAACAAAATAAGAAATTTCTCCCTGCCGGGCGCGGACCAGTTCAACCGGGACCGCCTCTTCATCGCCATTACCATTTCCAGGCGAGACCTCCGAACTGGCTCCAGAGACGGCGGAGCCCGGATAGACGTACTGTTTAATGAAATAGCCGGCTACAGCAAACAAAGCGACCAGAATCAGAAACCCGTAAACTTTCTTCCTCAAGCTCATATCTTATCTGTCCCGAAACCACTCCATTCAGGAACTCAAACTTCCACTCAATGACTGCGTACGCTATCGGCTCCCAATTGGTTCACACAATTCTTTCACTACGCAATGAAACGGCAGATTCTTCTCTCGGATCCACTAACTGGCCTGCCTGGGTCCGAAACTTCTGCAGGCGGCGCTCCGGAATATTGTACACGTCTATACTATACTGGAGGAACTCATGCGGGCGAAATCGACCCGGGTATAACCCATATGAACTGAAAAGGAACAAAATGAGCTGCTTGCCATAGTGGAAAGCACCAAGGGAGATATAGTGATGTCCTCGAGGTGAACGGGCTTTTCCAGAAAATAATCCTGTCCAGCAAATCAAGGAAGTTTCTTGTGGACCTGCTCATCCGCTGGTGATATTCTCGCTCCAATCTAAACAATAAGTCCCTGACTAAAAAGGAGGAGATCTGATGAGTGATTTGGAGGCAATTAACGGGCTACGCGAGGAATACATTGCCGCGGCCAATGCTGGTGACGTTGATGGCTGGTTGGCCACCTTGACCGATGATGCGGTGTTTATGCCCCCTAACGAACTAGCGGTCGCAGGGAAAGCAGCCATTCGTTCCTGGGTAGTCAAATCGTTCTTCGACCCATTTGATATCCAACTTAGCTTCTCTCATCAAGAGGTTGAGGTAGCAGGCGATTGGGCTTTCGTTCAAGGCCGCTTCAGCTATTCACTCACCCCTAAGGCTGGCGGTGAAGTAATCGAGGAAAGTGGCAAGTTTATAGACATATTGAAACGACAATCGGATGGGTCTTTCAAGTACGCCCGTGCCATCTGGAACAGTGACAATCCGCTTCCTGGCCAGTGAAGGTGTGGAGACTCTTGAGAAGCATTGGTGATCATCAGTGCAGTGAGCGATGCTTTGGCCGATCACTCTCGTTTCCTTCAATGCCTAATCTTTATCTGCTTGTAGCTTGAGCCAGGCTTTCATCATTCCAGAAACTTGTTTAGCGGCGTCCTCGTGGACCCAGTGGCCTACTCCGGGAATGGTTACCAGAGTTAGTTCTTTTTCCAACCAATCCCAGGTGTCATTGAGCGCCCCACGCATCAGTGCTCTGTCTTCAAGGCCGTGGAACATAAGAACGGGCACCGTGACTTTCACCACAGGTGAGGTATCCTCAAGATAGGGTGGCTCAGGATAGTTCTGTTTATAGTAATTGAGCATCGCTTCAAAATCGGAGCGGCGGAACGCTTCAAGATATCTTTCTTTCACTTTGGGATCTTGAATCCGACGGGCCAACCTTTCGGCGCTGAGGTTATTGTGCGCCCCCTCCTGTTGAAACCGGCGTGCGTAGGCTGAATTCATTTTCTGTTCGTTGTTGTGAGCAAGTTCTCGAAAAATGCCTCGGGGATGGGGCAGATTGCAGATGATCAGCTTGTCGGTCATCTCAGGATACTTCATTGCGAAGGTCCAAGCGACCAAGCCGCCCCAGTCATGCCCAACGATGATCGCCTTATCTTTGCCGAGATGGTGGATTACTGCGAGGACATCGTCAACAAGAAAACTCACATCATAGTTCTCTTTGCCCTTGGGTTTGTCGCTCTGGTTGTAGCCGCGCTGATCGATGGCGACAACTTGGTAGTCCTCTGAAAGCGCCGCTATTTGGTGACGCCAGGAATACCAGAAATCAGGAAAACCGTGAATCATGACTGCTAATGGACCCTGGCCAAGAGTGACGTAGTGAATCTTGACACCTTCGCTATCGGCGTAGCCATGCCCCACAAGCTCGTAAACGTCGTTAGCCTCAGCTAATGCTACCGCTGGCACCGCAAGGAATAATGAAAGAGCTAACAATTCTCGCATATTCTTCCCTTCGATAAGGATCTACACCTTACCTTCAGCTTCTTCGCCCAATCCGCCTGTTCCGTGATCTGGTAGTGAGCGAGTGTGGTGCCGATCATGTTAGTTGTCTGTGGGGACGAGGCGTTTCAGTTCCTCGAACCAGTTGAGGACGACGTGGATTTGAGCGGCCTCTGCCTGCTCCTCGCTTGGCTTGATCATCAAGAAGCGCCCATCGGGGCCAACATCGTAAGATGGTCGTGTTGTATGGACATAGCTTCCTTCGAATAACACCTGCGGTGGCTCAAAGCGAAACTCTGGCGCGATCTCGACAGCCACAGCCATCATCTTGTTCCCCTCAAGATAGAAAATCTCTCGACCGTTCGGTCGCCACAGCGGCTCGAGGCCGCCGCTAGGGGAAATCCGGGTCGGCGCTCCGAGACCCGGATAAGGTCGCACCCAAATCTCCGGCCTGCCCGTCACGTCAGACACATAGGCAAGCCACCGTCCGTCAGGCGAGACCGTTGCTGAACCCCCGGTAACCGTATTTTGTGCCACGAGCCGCGGCTTGCGCTCACCCTCGATCGGCAGAGCCATGAGCTCAGGTCCCGAATTGGGGTTAAACTGCACGAAGATCAGCTCCTGACCGTCCGGCGTCCAGGACGAAGTGTAATGATCCATTGTACTCTTCAGAAGCTGCTCCGGATTCAGGGCGCTTCCGTCCGCTGGGGTCCAAAACAGGTTCATCCGGTCGCTGGCCCGGGATGAAGCAAACGCCACTCGCTTGCCGTCGGGTGTCCACACACCACGCCCGTTAGGCCCTTCGAGTGCCAGTGGAAATGGGGGTCGACCCCTAACATCATAGACCCAGAGATCCCCGTCATTCACTGGCCCGGTAGTGAGAGCCACTTGCTGGCCATCGGGCGAAAGGCGAGGATATCGGGGATAGTCCAGCGGCTCATCAACTATCTGCTCAACCTCTCGCCCATCCCGATCCACCCAGACCAGCGCACCTCTCCGTATCTGTGCACCGGCCGGGATATACACAAGCGATCCGTCGCTGGAAAAGCCGTAGTCCGCAGCGCCACGGGTGCGTATTTGAACACCGTCAAGGATCGGAACTGGAGAACCTATCACGTTCAGCTGTGCAAGGTCGAAGGGTACCGCCATTAGAACTTCCGCTCGTACATACACAATGTGGCCAGTCGGTACATAATGGGCACTGTAGCCTTCTTCGTCGAGCAGAACCTTGCGATCGCCTCCCTTGCGGGAAAGTACCGCGATACGTGCGCTATCGAGACGATCCCTTTCAAAAGTCGTGAACAGCAGCGCCTCGCTACCTGGAAGAATCTCCGGCCAGCGATGCGCGAACTCACCCTTTTCAAGCGTAGTTGCGGCCACCGGCTTCCCCCCGGAAGCCGAAACTCCCTTGAGACCCTCATTGACCGTTCCATAAATTATCGTATCATCGGGCGCCCAGGTTGCGCCCCGCTGCGTGGTCCCAACCTCGCTGATGATCACAGGACTGCCACCCTCGAGCAGCACCTTTTTGAGCTTACCCTCGGCGAAGAACCCTACCCATCGCCCGTCTGGAGAGAAGAAAGGGTGGTCGGCGCTCTCAGTACCAGGAAGCACCTTGGCTTCGAACCCATCCATAGAGTGCAGGTAGAGCCGCCTGCTCTCGTCGGGATCACGGGCGATATATACCAATTGCTCACCATCGGGTGAAAGGGAAAGGAAATGTCCAGCACCTATCCCACCCAACCGTTTGGTGGCCGGAACGCTAATGCGATAACGCTTGATGGACTGTCGCATTGGCGTGATGCTTAGATTCCACACTGCAATTAGAGTGATGATGGCACCCACAATCAACGAAGCGAGAAGCCACGGAGCCGTCTGCCGCCACGATCTTGCTGTGACGGGTGTGCTCATCGTTGCCGTTGTTGCTGCGACCGAATCAACTCCAGCTTGCGCCGCCGAGGACTCCGCGATCTCACTGATCTCTTCCAGATCGATCCGCACGTCGTCAATGTGCTGGAATCGTCGATCAGTCTCCTTAACCAGCATCTTTTTCACCGTGCGCTGAAGAGCGGCAGGAACTTCATCCATGTAGCGAGATAAGGGCGGTGGATCTTCTTTCAGGATGCTACTGGCTGTCTCCATGGGCTCGGGTTTCTTGAAAGGGTCCGTGCGCGTGAGCATCTCGTAGAGGACAATACCGAAGGAGAAAATGTCCGATCGCGTGTCCACCTCTTCCCCTCGCAACTGCTCTGGAGACATATAGGCCAGCGTCCCCAGCGTAGCACCCGTCTTAGTCAAGCTGGCCGTGACGGTTTGCTCTTGGCTCTCCACATCTCCCGCCGGGAAAAGCTGCTTGGCCAAGCCAAAGTCCATCACTTTCACATGACCCTTAGGAGTCAACATTATGTTGGAGGGCTTGAGATCGCGATGCACGATTCCTTTCTCGTGAGCCTCTTCCAGAGCTTCAGCAATCTCCGTTGCCTTCTGGAGTACATCCTTCAGAGCAAGAGGACCTTCTGCTAGCTTGTCCTTGAGAGTCTCGCCGGGTACATACTCCATCGCAATGAAGTCTCTGCCCGCAGCTTCACCCACTTCGTAGATCTTGCAAATGAAAGGATGATCCAAAGCGGCGGCAGATTTAGCTTCTCGGAGAAAGCGCTTGTGAGCAATGAGATCTTGTTGCAGCTCCTCCGGCAGGAACTTCAGGGCGACTTTCCGGTCCAGTGAGGTATCCTCAGCCAGAAAGACTTCTCCCATACCTCCCTGGCCTATCTTTTCCAGGATTTTGTAGTGCGAGATAGTCTTCCCAATCAATGGTCACTCTCCA
>JALLOL010000030.1 GCA_027717875.1 Acidobacteria bacterium AH-259-L09
AAAAACTATTGACGCGGTCGAATTGTTGTGTTAGGTTCAATCGCGGTAAGGTATCCCGGGCAAGATCTTCCTTCAGGGAGTTGGCTCAAACTTCCTGACAGGGAGAAGGGGAGAGACTAAACACATTACGTTCTCTCGTAACAAAAACAGATCAGTCAATCAAAGAGGAGGGGTTTGTATGCGTATTAGAAACCTTGTCTACGGTTCTCTCGCCAGCGTTTGCCTGCTGGCATTTCTAGTCCCGGCAACTTGTTTGGGGCAAAGGGTTGAAGCCACCATCACTGGGATAATCACGGATACGACCGGTGCTATCCTACCGGGGGTGGAGATCACCGCTACCAACCAGGAAACGAACATGCAGAGCACGGCGCTCAGTGGTGACGCCGGCTATTACACTATCGTAGGCCTTAGCCCGGGACTCTACCGGGTCGAAGCAGAAATGCCCGGCTTTAAGAAGTATGTCCAGTCCGATATTAGGCTTGGGGTTAATCAGGTGGGGCGGATCGACATCGAGCTGGAGATCGGACTAATCACGGAAGAAGTGCAAGTGATCGGGGAGGCGCCGATCCTGCACACGGAGAGCGCCGAAAAGGGGTCGGTGATTTACAACGAGGAAATCATCGATTTGCCGCTGGAAGGTCGACAGTTTCGCGAGCTGGTTTTTTTGACGGTTGGTGTTATTCCCGAGCAGGAGGGCGGACAGGGTGGTTTTGCCAGTGTCAACGGTGCTCGGCTCGACAGCGTGAACTACGTGATTGACGGTGGAAACAACAACATCCTCAGAGGTGGAGACGCCGTGGTCCGGCCTTCCCTGGACTCGATTCAGGAATTCAAGGTTCAGACCAGCAACTACTCATCGGAGTACGGCCGCCGCAGCACCGCCGTCGTTAACATGGTTCTGAAGGGGGGGACGAACGATTTTCACGGGCTACTCTTTCACTTTCACCGCAACGACGTTTTCGATTCGCGGAATTTCTTTGATATCCAGGACCTGGACGGGGACGGCGAATTGGACAAATCCAAGCTCATCCGTAACAACTTTGGGGGCAATATCGGGGGACCCATTATTCAGGATAAGATGTTTTTCTTCTTCAATTACGAAGGGATGAGACGTCGTGATGGTCAGACCCGGTTGGGCACAGTTCCCACACTCGGGATGCGGCAGGGAATCTTCCCGGCAAAAGATCCTATAACCGGCAAGAAGATAGCAGTTAGGGATCCTCTGGGAAAGAAAAAGAAAGGGAAGTTTCCGAAGTTCAAGAAGAATATCATTCCTCAAGACCGGTTTCATCTGACCTCCGTGGCGATGCTGGAGTTCATCCCCCTGCCCAACATCGATAGGTTCCCTTTTAACTTTGCTGCAAACCGGGTGGACGCGGACGATTGGGACGACTGGACAGGTAAATTTGACTGGCACATCAGCGATATGGACAACTTTTCCGCGCGATACATCTTTAACAACCGCGTTCAGGACCAGCCCTTTCATGGAAGTATTTTCCCCGCATTTGGCAGAAACGGTGACCAGCATTTCCAGTTGTTCGGCATGACCTACACGCGCACCTTCTCTCCGAACTTCATCAATCAGACCCTGTTCAACTTTAGCCGCAAGAACAACAATCGATTTTCACCCAACAAGGACACAGACTTTTGCGCAGTTTTCAACATCAGCGGTTGTACGCAAAATCCCGAGTTTTTTGGCTTTCCTCGTATAGTTATCCGCGATGTGTCGAACTTTGGAGACGGCAACGCTACCCCGCTGGATTGGACCGAGAATGATTATCACATCAATAATGCCATGACGGTCATTAAGGGACAGCACAATCTCCGCTTCGGTGGGGAAATGGTCCGAACCCAGTTTTTCCAGCTTTACCAGAACACTTCTCGGGGGCGATTCGATTTCAGGGGCCGAGGAAAGGAGAGGACGAGCCACGCCTTCGGCGATTTTCTGCTGGGGATGCTGGACCAATCGCGGCGGCGGCTCAAGACCACCACGAACTACCTGTTCAACACGACCTATGCCGGTTTCTTTCAAGATGACTGGAAAGTGACGCCAAACTTGACCCTGAATTTCGGGGTTCGCTACGATCTTTTCATTCCACCTCATGACAAGTTTGGCAACTGGTCGAATTTCGATCCTGCACTGGGGAAACTGGTCATCAGCGGGGAGCCGGGGTCAGTGGAGATCCCCGAGGAACAGCTGGCAACGTCCATTTTCGGCGGCTCGAACTATCCCCGCTCACTGGTCTGGGCGGACAAGAACAACTTCGGGCCGCGTGTTGGTTTCGCTTGGAGGCCTTTCTCCAGCAGGACCGTGATCCGGGCCGGCGTCGGCCAGTTCTACGGGCTGACTGTTATCAATCCGGTTCGGCTGTCGCTGGGTGGGAATCCTCCCTTTACGATTTTCGAGAGACACCGCCGCGATAAAAAAGACCCGCTTCATCTGACATGGGACAGTGCATTTCCCGGAGTCAGCAGCATCGATGGCGTCACCACTCCCGAGGCCTATGAGATGAGGCCACCGAGCGCCAACCTTTACCAGTACAACTTCACCATCGAGCAGCAGTTCATGCGCGACGTTGTGGCTGAAGTGGCTTATGTGGGATCGAAGGGAACCCATTTGGGTCGACGCTACAACTTGAACCAGCCAGCCTTTGTCGTGGATGCGAGCGGAGAGACAGTAGCCCAGAGGACTTACTCCGAGTTTGGTGGGATCAATCTTTATGGCTTCGACGCCGATTCCAACTATAATGCCTTTCAGGTTAGTGTGCGCAAGCGGGGTCGAGGCACCAATTGGCGGATCAACTACTCCTTATCCAAATCGATTGACGATGCCAGCCGGTTCAGTGGAGCCAGCAGGCAGGGTTTCAACGGCGTTCAAGATATCTTCAATCGCGATGCGGAGCGGGCCTTGTCGGACTTCGACCGCCGGCATGCCCTTGTGGGGAGTATCATTTACCGGTTTCCCTTCAAGAATCATGTCCTGACTCGGGGCTGGCAGATCAACTCGATTGTGCGTCTCTACAGCGGGACACCCATCTCCCCTCGGGACTCTCAGGCCGACATCTTCGACGGAGAGGCCACCCGGCCGGACCGCATCGGCACTGGAAAGCTGGAGAATCCCACGCCGGAGAGGTGGTTTAACATCGCGGACTTCCCAGAAGTGCCGGAAGGTTCGTTCCGTTGGGGCACTGCGGGCCGGAACGTGGTCAGCGGTCCAAATCGAAAACACTGGAGTTTTTCCCTCTTCAGGACTTTCCGGATGCCCAAGGAGGGCCATCGACTGCAGTTTCGCTGGGAGATCTTCAACGTTTCCAACTTTGTCAACTTCCGCGCGGTGGATGAAAGAATCGACCGACCCACGTCCGCTGCCATCTCGCAGGCCCGTGCTGCTCGTGAGATGCAGGTGGCCTTGAAATATATCTTTTAAGCGCACCACCGAACACTTTATGGGCGGCCCGTTCTGGGCCGCCCATAAAGGGCTGTCCACAGAATTTGAAGCGGCTGGAAAGCCAAACCCGGACCTATCACCACTCATTTTTTGACAGCACGCTTCCACGGGAAGTGCTGAGCCGTGTCTCATCCCAGAGTTCAATCATGCGCAGCCCCTCCATTTTCACCGACGAAAAAGGGGAATTCTTTGGATTTGAGGGCTGTCATTTTGCCCAGCCGGATTGGTGGGGCGGCACCACCGGCTGCTGCTGCCCCTTGAACTGTACGCATGTGTGGCAATATGCACAGACTATCGCTGCCCTGTATCCTTCGCTGGAACATTCGCGGCGTGGAGCGCCGTTATGATGGACGAGTTCGAAACCCTTATAACGAAATCGAATGTGGAGATCATTATGTCCGGGCGATGAGCTCCTGGTCGGTGCTGGAGGCTCTGTCAGGATTCCTCTATGATCACCGCTCCCAGAGCATCCGGTTCGGACCGCGCCACTGGTCGGGTGATCAATTTCGGTCATTTTTCACCGGCGGTGGAGCCTGGGGACAGTATCAGCAAGACAAAGCCCGAAACGTCCAGGAATGTCGTGTGCTGGTGAAATACGGGAATCTCACACTGCGAGAATTTACGGTTCAGTCGGATACGGCAAAGATTGGGCAAGTAGCGGCCGACGCTGCTATCAATGGCAAAACCATTGCCGGGTCAGCCTCCGAAAGCGAGAATTCACTGATCTGGCAATTTCGTTCACCCACATCCATCAAGGCGGGCAGTGAACTGAAGATAAGATTTACCAGCACTGGGAAGAATTTGGGCTAGCAGATAGCTTGGTCTCCATCATGGCTTGATCTTTGCCTCCTTCTTTGCCAGTGGTCAATTCTTCCCTTCAGGATTATAATCCTTCTTGAACGGGACCCACGAAATGAGTAGTAGGTCGAATCCTTCTTCGAGGTCCCAAGTTTCAAAGGTTTTTGGGGTTCGGGATATCTCACCAGCCACTGGAAGCCTTCACGTAAGGGGGTAGGTCAATGTTATTTCCAAAGAAAGCAGCTCACTGGAATCTATCAGCGGTGGTGGTTCTCTTGGCGGTGTGCACTCTGGCACTTGCCAAGGGGCCCAAAATGAAACCTGAAGAACTTGTAGCACGTCACCTGGAGGCTCTTGGCTCTCCCGAGGCGCGGGCGACCGTCCACAGTCGCAGCGCAAAAGGAGCAGGACGATTGACACTAATCAGCGGCTCGGGTTCTCTTAACGGGCCAGCCAGCTTTGTTACCGAGGGAGGCAAAGTACTTCTGTCCATCCAATTCGATTATCTCCAGTATGCAGCTGAACGGGTCTCTTTTGATGGCGACAAAACGCAAGTGGGTGATATCCGGACGGGCATACGTTCCCAACTTGGGGAGTTGTTGCTTAAGGAATACAATTCGGTTATTAAGGAAGGACTTCTGGGCGGGACGCTGTCGACAGCCTGGCCGCTGCTTGACCTTGAGTCCAGAAGACCCAGGTTGAAATATGAGGGCCTCAAGAAGGTTAACGACCAAGAGCTCCTGGAACTGAAGTATCGTATGAGGAAAGGGGGAGGAGGCCTGAACATTAGTCTTTACTTCGATCCGCAGACCTTTCATCACGTCGCTGCAATCTACAAGTTTAGGATCTCCGCTCCTATAGGCTTTGGACCTCGGGACGCGAGACAAAGGGATCGCCGCTTTAAGCTCGAAGAGTGGTTCAGCAATTTTCAGACCACAGACGGTCTGAACCTACCGACTCAGTGGACCATCCGGCTGAGTATCGAAACCGGGAGAGGAACCTACCTTGCGAAGTGGGATATGATTTACAATGAGATTACCCACAATCTCTCCATTGATCCCCAGCGCTTTGTCCTTTTTTAAGACAAAGCGCAGCGGGGATAATCTTTCGCATGTTCCTTTCCTTTCCAGTTGACAGCGATGACAGACACATCCTATGGCAGTAGCCGGCGTGCCGGAGGCAAGACGGCGCTCACTGTTTACGAGACGAGTGGATTCAGGTGCGACACACCCGGAAACCTGTTGAAATCATAGTCGGCTGAATAGATGGTATAGCCATCTGGGGAGCAAAATTGGGGGGAAACAAGACTTGCCCATCGCAGGCCGGTGCTATGAGTAACATGCTCACGACCTTTCTTTACGCCGCTTTGATTACGCCGTTGCTCCCCTCCTTGGCTGAAGCCCAAACCCGGCCGCGCAGCTTTCATTACGACGAAGCCAAGGTACCGAAGTACACCTTGCCCGACCCGCTTGCGATGTCTAATGGCGACAAGGTCACCTCTGCCGAAACCTGGTACAACAAACGGCGGCCAGAGATTTTGAAGTTGTTCGAAACGTACGTGTATGGACGTAGCCCGGGACGCCCCAAGGAGATGACCTTCGAGGTGACTTCGATCGATAAGCGGGCTCTCGGTGGAAAGGCCTGGCGAAAGGAAGTGTCTGTCTACTTCACGGGCAAGAAGGGCGATGCCAAGATGGACATCCTGATCTATTTACCCGCCGGAGCGAAAAAACCCGTGCCCACGTTTCTTGGCTTGAACTTCTGGGGGAATCATTCGATCCATCCGGATCCCAACATCGCGCTTTCGAAGCAATGGATGCGCAGCCGCGAGAGTCAAGGCATCATTAACAATCGCGCCACGGAGAAGTCGCGTGGCCTGAGCGCCAGTCGCTGGCCGATTGAGAAGATCCTCGAGCGCGGGTATGGTGTGGCGACGATCTACTGCGGCGACCTCGATCCGGATTTTCACGATGGGTTCCAAAACGGCGTACATCCGCTGTTTTACAAGAGGGGGCAGACAGAGCCGGCTGCGGAGGAGTGGGGCACGATCGGCGCCTGGGCGTGGGGGCTGAGCCGGGCGATGGATTACTTGGAGACGGACGATGACATCGATCACCGCCGCGTGGCCGTGA
Source organism: Acidobacteria bacterium AH-259-L09 (assembly GCA_027717875.1). The sequence goes on from JALLOL010000030.1 coordinate 6,379, forward strand.
TGGGGCACTCACGGCTGGGTAAGACCGCGCTTTGGGCCGGGGCCCAGGATCGGCGTTTCGCTCTGGTCATCTCGAATAACTCCGGCTGCGGAGGGGCGGCGCTGAGCCGGCGCCGGTTCGGCGAGACGGTCAAGCGGATCAACACGTCGTTTCCGCATTGGTTCTGCAGCGACTTCAAGAAGTTTAACGACAAGGAAGACGCCCTGCCGGTGGACCAGCACATGCTAATTGCGCTGATAGCCCCTCGCCCGGTTTATGTGGCCAGTGCCGAGGAGGATCTCTGGGCCGATCCACGTGGCGAGTTCCTCGCTGCCAAGCATGCCGATCCAGTCTACCGCCTGCTTGGTACGGACGGCTTGGCCGCCGACGAGATGCCGGGCATTGACCGGCCGGTCATGAGCACCATCGCCTACCACATTCGCACCGGCAAACATGATGTAACCGAGTATGACTGGCAGCGGTACATGCACTTCGCGGACAGGCACTTCAATCCTCGCCTCCAGCAACAGCAGCGGTGAGTGAAAGGTCGGCGTGTACCCGCTCAGTCCCGTCCCCGCGCTTCTTGACGCCTTGGGATTGATCTGATAGCGTCGTCCCGCCTCGCCGAGCCGTCGGAGGTTGGCTAGAGTTCGCGAATGCGGATGTTTTTCCAGCGCACCTGGTAGCTCTTGTCACCTCTGACACTGTGGACCTGCAGACCAATGAAGCCAGACTCATCCATTGAGTCACGGAGATCAGCACAGGGGATGTCGTTGATCCATGTTCTGATGTGATCACCCTTGGCCACGATTCGGTAATGGTTCCACTGGCCGTCTTTGAAGGCCTTCTGGGCATGTGGCTTGTCGGAGAGATCGTCGAGCCAACCGCGCCGCGACTCGTCGTAAATACCGCCAGCCACGCCGCGACTTTGATTCGTTATTTCAACCTGATACCCGTAAACCGTACCAGCCTCCCTTTTCCGTTCCCTATCGCGGATATTGATAGTAGTGTCTTTTTCGTAAACGTGGCTGCGGATCTGCACGCCGGAGTTCAGCTCCACGTCACAGAGGACGTCGAATTCGAGCTCAAAATCGCTGAAGGATCTGGAACAGAGAAATGTATTGGGACTCCCCTGGGCCGTCGTACCCACGATCATGCTGTCCTTGACTTTGTAGGTCGCATAACCTCCGCGGACTGTCCACCCGTTGAGAGTTTCGCCATCAAATAGCGAAATCCATCCTTCGTCGGCGAGAGAACCTGACGACCAGCCAATCGAGAGTGAAATGGCTAAGGTCAAAACAAAGAGTGTAATCTTTTGCATGATGCCTTCCTTTCTAGTTTAGACGTTGAAAAAACCCAGACTGCTCTGTTGGATTCCGACAACTTTTCGCCGTTAAGTGCATAAGCGATTAAAAATATTTACGGATGATCCATTCGGGTTGATGCCGGTCCGGCTTGCGCTCTTTTGCGGTCAGATCGATGGCCGCAGGTTGAGGATTGGCCGAGGTGAGTTCCTGTTGATCATCCACCCTTTTTTGCCACCGCTGCAGCAGTGCCATCATCTTTCGAACACGATCCTCCTGATCTGGATCATCCGCCAGGTTTTTCAGTTCATGGGGATCGTTATGCAAATCGAAAAGCTGGGACTTGTTGATATGGGGATAACGAATGAGCTTCCAACGATCATTGCGCACCGCCCGCATTACAGTGGAGAAGGCGGTGAAGATCGAATCGCGGACAGACTTCTTCTTGCCTTGCCAGATGGGTACAAGGCTTTGGCCTTCAACTCCATCCGGTATTTGTATCCCGGTCAGCTGACAGATGGTGGGGAAAATGTCGAATAAATAGGTAAGCGCATGGCTTGATTGATCTTCGGGGATGCCCGGCCCCACGAAGATCAAAGGAGCGTGCATGCTGTGTTCATATAAGTTCTGTTTGCCAAGAAGACCGTGGCTTCCCATGGCCAGCCCGTGATCGGATGCGAAAATGATAAGGGTGTTTTTCGCCTGTCCAGTTTGTTTCAGTGCTTTGATTATCCGGCCAATTTGGTAATCCATATGGGTGATCATGCCGTAGTATTCCGCCGTTTGTCCCCGAATGATTTTTGGGGTTCGCGGCCAGGCCGCCAGACTCTCATCACGCCCCGTCATATGGCCATTGAAAAACGGATGTTGGGGAAGGAAATTGATCGGCAGTGGCGGCTTGGATGGTTCGTACATAACGGCGTATTTCTTCGGCGGCATCCGCGGATCGTGTGGGGCTGAAAAAGCGACATAGGCAAAAAACGGCCTGTTCTCTTGATAGTTCTTGAGGAAATTGATGACGGCATCTGCAAACAATTCACTGGAGAACTTACTCCCGGGCGCTTTTTGGGTGTAGGTTCCGTCTGATTTCAGATCCTGCAGCGGTACCTTCAGGTGGTTTGACATGCCGCCAAAGAAAACCGACTTGCCGTGGGAGAATCCCCGCGCAAAGGATTCTTCCTTGTTGTGCCATTTACCGGTTCCAAAGGTCGTGTAGCCTGCCTGGCGCAGCACCTCGGGCAAAATCTTCACACCTTGAAGGTCCATGGGTACCCGAAACAGCGTTCTCCCACTGTGTAACATTGCCCGGCTGGGGACGCAAACAGCGCCCCTCATGGACCCCATACAATAGGCCCGCCGAAAACTAACACCCTGCTGGACCAGGCGATCCAAGCTGGGTGTCCTGATATGACGGTTGCCATATGCTGCAATCGTGTCCGTCCTCTGATCGTCGCTGAACAGAAACAAGACATTGGGACGATCCGGTTTGCTTTGAGCAAGCGCAGCCTGAAAGGGCACCAGGGTGAATACCACGGCCAGACAGATCAGAAAAATGGCTTTGCTCTTTCTCATAGCACACAGGAATATCACAAGGTGAGGGAAGGCGAAACAGAAAAGAGAAAAGGATACCAGGTGCCGGGGAGCCGCAGTTGTTCTCAGTTGTCCTGCGCTCCATTGACAGTCCTGTACCCAAGGGCTATTCTGCTAGTCTAAAATCTCATACAATAATTCAGGACCTGCGCCTCCTTTCCTGCGAAAGGGACATTAAAACATGTCTCTGAGAAAACCTGCTTTCTGGATTGTGCTGGCTTTTGCAGCCGTCATGGCCGCGGTTTTCACCTTTGTGTATTTTCCCCGGGCGTTTCCGTTGGTGAATCTGAATATCCAGATGAACCGGGAGAGTGCCTTTGAAAACGCCTCTGCTCTGGCGGAGAAATATAACTGGGGGCCCAAAGATTTTGCACAGGCCGCTTCGTTCCGGTTGGAGGACGAAGTCCAGACTTTCGTCGAGTTAGAGGGAGGCGGCAAAGAAGCTTTCAATCGGATCCTTGGAGAGGGACTTTATTCTCCTTACACCTGGCGCGTACGCCATTACCGGGAGAAGGAGACAAACGAGACAGAGATCCGTTTCACCCCGGCAGGCCAGCCCTACGGGTTTGTTGAGAAAATTCCAGAAGATGAGCCCGGAGCCACTCTCTCGGCTGATTCCGCTCGCACAATTGCCGAGACGGCTGCCCTTAATGACTGGACCATTGACCTGGATACTTATGATCTGGTGGAAGAGTCCCAGGAGGTTCGTCCGGGCGGTCGGACCGATCATACTTTTGTCTACGAGCGTGGCAATCAGAAGATCGTGGAAGGGCGCTATCGACTGAGGCTCGTTGTGAGTGGAGATAAACTCACCGAGGTTACGCACTTTATCAAGATTCCGGAGGGCTTTGAGCGCCGCTACGAAGAAATGCGATCCGCCAATATGACGATTGGAATCGTCGGCGGCATTGCTATGGCGCTGGTTTATATCCTCGGTGGATGCATTATCGGATTGTTCTTTCTCCTTCGCAAAGGCTGGGTCCTTTGGCGGACCGCCGTCGGTTTTGGAGTATTGGTTGCTCTCTTGCAAGCTCTGGCCATGATCAACCAATGGCCACTAGCTTGGATGAGGTATGACACCGCATTGTCGATGCAAGCTTTCATGCTGCAGCAGATTGTGATGGTGCTGGTTCAGTTCATAATCTTAGCCATCTTGTTGAGCCTGTCATTCATGGCCGCTGAGAGCCTGTCTCGTCGAGCTTTTCCCCATCATATCCAGCTTTGGAAATCGTGGTCCCTGGGAGTAGCGAATTCGCCCTCCATATTGGGGCGGAGTGCTGTTGGCTATCTGCTGGTACCACTCTTTTTTGCTTATGAGGTGATCCTTTACTTCTTTGCAGACAGAGTACTGGGTTGGTGGACACCTTCCCATACGCTCTTTCATCCCGATGTATTGGCTACCTATTTCCCCTGGTTTTCCTCCATCGCGATTTCCCTTCAAGCAGGATTCTGGGAAGAATGTCTTTTTCGTGCCGTGCCAATCGCCGGCGCAGCCTTGATTGGCCAGCGGTTTGGGCACCGCCGGACCTGGATTATCGCGGCCTTCGTGATTCAGGCTCTGATTTTTGGTGCCGGCCATGCCGCATATCCCAACCAGCCGGCCTATGCTCGAGTCGTTGAGCTGATTATTCCATCACTTTTCTTCGGCGCCCTGTACCTTTACTTCGGACTTCTTCCGGGGATCGTTTTGCACTTCACATTCGATGTGATCTGGTTTGCCCTGCCACTATTCGTCTCATCGGCTCCGGGAATCTGGTTAGATAAAGTCTTGGTGGTGGCTTTGACCCTCGTCCCCTTGTGGGTAGTTTTTGGCGCCAGGTGGCGCGCAAGGCGATGGGACGAGATCTCCGAGGAAGACCTCAATGCCTCCTGGAGCCCCCCCGTCGCGGAGGAGCCAGAGGCTGCGGAAGTGCCGGTGGAAGAGCCGGCTGCTGCAGGTCCGGTGATGCTTCCATCGGGCGTTACACGCTTGCTTCAAATCGGCGGAATTGTGGGATTGGTGATCTGGGCGGTAACTGGAGATTTCCAGGATGACGCTCCAGCTCTGGATGTCACGCGCCAAGAAGCAGTGCACCTTGCCGAGCAGGTTTTGTCAGAACGAGGTGTCGAACTGCCGGAGTCTTGGGAAGTCTTAGGTTCAGTTAACGCGAGTGTGGGCCAACAGCACCGATTCATCTGGCAGACCGGAGACGAAGGGATTTACGGGAAGCTTATCGGCAATTATCTGAGGCCACCTCACTGGAGGGTTCGCTTTGTCACCTTCGAGGGCGATGTGGAAGAGCGAGCTGAGGAATATGTGGTGGGCGTCGCTCCCGATGGCGAGATTCTCAGGTACCGTCATCGCCTTCCTGAGGCTAGATCCGGCGAGACCTTGTCGGAAGACGAGGCCAGAACAATTGCTCTTTCAGTTGTGGAGACGAATTACGGGCTGGAAACTTCACAGCTTAAAGAAATCTCGGCCGAACCCTCCAAGCTTCCCGCTCGCCAGGACTGGTTGTTCACGTTTGCGGACGAAGGCTCTCCCCTATCGGAAGGTGAAGCAAGAATCGTTGTGAATATGGCCGGCGAGCAGGTGGTGGATGCCTATCGCGAAATTCATGTGCCGGAAGATTGGCAGCGTGAGGATCGGAGCAGAAACACTGTTGCCCAAGTCGTGCAGATCCTGAGCGGCTTGATCTTGGCTTTGCTGTTCTTGGCCGGTGTGGTGGGCGCCGTTGTGAGATGGAGCCGCAGGCAGTTTTCCGTTCGGACCTTTTTGGTCTTTCTGAGCCTCGCTTTTCTCATTAACTTTCTCGCGCGCATTAACGGATGGCCGGCCACAAAGGCTGGTTTCTCTACGGCCGAGCCGTTAACTAACCAAATCTTGATCACTGTCAGCGGGTGGCTCTTCGTGCTTTTGTTTCTCTCCACATTCGTCGGACTGATTGTGGGCTTTGTGCACCGATGGAGAGTTCAGCTCTCCGTCGAGGAGAATTGGACGCGATTCTTGTCCGGTCTCTTCCTGGGAGTTATAGTGGTCGCGCTAGGGACACTCCCGTCCGGTCTCGTCCCCTCTCGCTCTCCAACCTGGGCCGGTTATGGGGCTGCCGGCAGTTATCTCCCAGTCTTGGACCCCGCCTTGGATTCGCTTCTCAGTTACATGTTGATGACATCCCTTTTCCTGCTCATTGGTGTCGCCGTGGATCACTACACAAGTAATTGGTCGCGGAGAACTGGCCTGTTCTCGGCACTGCTGATTGTGCTGGGTTTCACGGTCGCCGGTACATCAGTTGAGACTCCCACCTTGTGGCTTGTTTCCGGACTTCTTGCTGGAACCATCCTCCTGCTGGCCTACATTTTCGTTCTCCGCTTTGACCTGAGGCTCATTCCCCTGGCGACTGCGGCAGTCGTAATTCTGCGTCAGCTCCAGCAGGGGTTTTACGAGGCTTACCCCTGGGCCCTGGCAGGCGCATTTCTGACAGCCGTTCTGGTTGGTTTATTGGGATTTTACTGGTGGCGGCGTTTGAGTCAGGAATGGATTCCCGAGTCTCCATGAAGTAAAACTATTCGTACCGCACCCAGATGGGGCTCGACCAGGCCAGCTGCCCGTCTTCCTGTTCCATGCGAACATAATAATAGGCGAGTGTCCCAGCGGGTTGGTTGAGTTCCTGCCAGGTGAACTCCGCTTCGGCTCCCGTCGGGGTCATCGAGTAGACATAACCGTTGTTCTTGATGATGCTGATCTTGTCAATAGGCCGCGTGCCGATCACTTTGACCCAGAGACGGACGGGTTCCTGGGAGCTGAACTCGTCACCCATCAGATGATCGCCGGCACGGACATCAAGCAGAATGTTGTCTGTGGCGGCATAGCAATGCCGTTTGCGAAAGGCATCCACCAGGGCTTCTCGGCTGGCGCCTTCGGCTAAGGCCATGGTGTAGCTGATGTGGGTACTGACGTGATCGCTGGAGCTCTCAAACCCCAGCCGATAGCCCCGAGCCAGCGCGTTCCACACAAAACCGGCGGGCTGATAGCGGCCGATCTGCGTCTCGGCCGTTGCGCTGCGGGGCGCCCCGTAGTGTTCGTAGTTGTGGCGATGGCCCTGGTAAATCTCGACCATCGGTTCCACTTCAGGGTCGTTGTCGCGCCAATCGGTACCCATTCCGGTCCCACTGGTGTGGACGGCACAGATACCGCCGTAATGATGCAAATAGGCGTACAGCAGCTTTGTATCGGGGGTTCCCTCCTCGGGTGTACCCGGGAGCTCCCCCCGCGGAAGTGGCCTGATCCCCCGGCGGGCGAACATCACGTTCCGGTGTCCGTTGGGGAAGCGCACCGACCGCTCGTAAGTGAACGGGGGCACAAAGTAGGGCGGATGGTGAAAAACGTCGGTCAACTTCTGGATGGTCCACCAGAAATACTCGCGACCCCCTCCGTTGTCGTGATCGCCATTGCCGATCCAGTCCATGTCGGCAGCGTCAAGAGCGTACCGCCACATGTCCTCAAGGGATCCGTCTTGATCGCGGTGGCTGGTGTACTCGGTATGACGGTGGAACTCACCGCGCAGCAGCTGATAAGTCTTACCGGCCAATTCGATCCGATAGCGGCGCAGGCGGGCAATTGCCTGGTCCTCGTTCTGGTGAACTGGCACCACCTGCGGCTCGAAAGAGTCATCAGCTGCCAGCTTCACTTCTGCCGCAGCCGTGGACGCGGAGAAGACCGCCGCAAAAAGATCGTTGTCCGGATCGCCGCGGCTGGCCCGTAAACGGGCGTCACTCGTATACAGGGCCAGTACGCCCTCCTTTTTCCAGGGCACCACAGCCGGGCGGTTGTCCATTACGTAGTCGGAAGCCGGCATGAACTGAGCTGGAGCCCACTGCTGCCCATCGTAGTGTGTCACGTAGCCGGCCCAGTTCACGCCCTGGCCACTGGGTCGGGGATGGTGACGGAAGAACAACCACACCTTGCCCGAGGCATCGGTGCCCAGGCGTGGAAAGCTCTTGGGTCGATTCAGCTTGTCGCCGTAAGCTTCGCTCAGATCTCCCGCAGGCACTGCGAGCCCGTTGCCCTGCAGGCACTTTACCCGCACACGACGATTGATGTACAAAGGCGCACCGAGATTCTCGACAGGTCGATTGGCATTGCCGGTGGCGTAATCCTTGCCCCAGTTGGGATCGTCTTCTTCGTAAGCGACCCAAAGGCGACCGCTGGAGTCACAGGCCAGGCTGGCACGAGCTTCGAAGTATGTCGTAGCCGCAACCTGGATTGGCCCGCTGGGCCGCTCACCGAAACGGCGCACCAGGACGTCATAGTTGCCGGCTTCGTAGCTGTCCCAGCCGACATACACGTTACCGGCCAAGTCGGCCGCAACAGAGGGGTCCCACTCGTTCGCTGGCGAGTTGGCCACCACGCTGGGCTGGCTGCCACTGTCCTGGGATGAGGCCAGCAGGATGTCGAAGTTGTCACCCCGGCGAGCCTGCCAAGCCCACCATATGTGCCCAAGGGCGTCGCCCACCGAGACCGCGTTGATGTCGGCTCCCGGATCGTTCGTGAGCCGCTGGACGGCCGACCACTCGCCGACCTTCGGGTCCCAATGGCGTTGATACAGGTCCCAGTTATTCTCGTGCTGCTGACTCCAGGTGACCCAGATCTTGCCGGCTCCATCGCTGGCCACTGTGGGATGCCACACATTCCCCGGAGCCTCGGTTACCTCCAGCGGAGCCGACCACTGCTGCCCCTCGTAACGAATGAGGAACACACGGTCGCCATTGTTCCTGGGCTCCAGTGAGTCAAATTGGCGGTTTTGGATGGCTTCCTGATCGAGCGGCTGCCCGCGTTGATAGGAAAGGTAGGCAACCCATACGGAACCGTCAGGGGCCAAGGTGGCATCTGGGAAGTCATCGTCGCGATCAGGACGTGTGAGCTGAAACACGGCCGGCGCACTCCATATCCGTACCTGATCGTCCAAAAACGTAAGCGGTTGGTCGGCCGAGACCTCGCTCAGTGAGAACCGGGCCGGGCCGTGATTGGTCTTCAGCTCTACCTCAGTGCCGGGTGGGGCCGTCAGGGTGATAAAAAGTTGGGGCGGCACGGCTCTTGCTCGTCTTCTTCGTCGACCCCGGGGAGTCCTGGTCGTGAACCGCGAGCCTTCGATATTCGACCTGGCACCAGGTTCCCACAGGTCGATCTGATGTACCTTGCCGGCAGAAAGATGAATTTCGCCTTCCCAGCTTGTGGGTGGCTCCTGGCCGACCCCCAGCTCCACACGCAAACCGGTGGCTGCGGGATCCATGGCGATGGCAGCTCCGGGACTTGCGGACTCTTGAGCCGTGCCGGTCGAGGCCGCTCTCAACATCAGCAAGCCCGCAACGACGCCCGCAACCATAAAGGCCAACAGTGCAAGTCTTTTAGTCAAAGCGCGAGTCATGGCAGAACTCCTCTCCCCGAAAATCAGATGTTTCCATGACTATATCGAAATCAGCGGCTGGGCGGCAAGGAGAAAAGGGAGGCGGTAACAGAGCCGCGACCGTCAGG
>JALLOL010000300.1 GCA_027717875.1 Acidobacteria bacterium AH-259-L09
GAATTTCGACTTGAGACTCAAGAATGAGACAGGACTCCCCGTCTTTCTGGCAGAAGATCCTCTTTCTTCGGTAGTGATGGGAACGGCCAAGATGCTAAGCGATATGCCACTCCTCAAGACAGTTAGCTCGACATGACAGCGTTTGTTCAAAGCGTCATGTCACTCGGACACCGCTGGACCGATCCAGTAAGGGCTTGGTGATTTTGATTTCAATTTCACGCGACGCTTGCCGTTTTGTTTCCGGTTGAGTTGGTAATTTTTTGGTAAGTTTGGGTTCGATCGTCTTGGTCAAGGGATTGGAGTGGCCTCCTCACACAACGATGTTCAGCCTGTTGGGATTGTCGAGTGGGACGAGCAGCTGTTGAATGTCGAACTCGCAACTCAATAGCTCAACAGCTCAACACTGAGATACAATAAACACCATGGAGAGCACCGGGCAGGGTGTGGAGCGCGCTATTTTGGTTGGCGTTAGTCCGGATGGCCGGCGGCGCCACTTTGAAGAAGAATCCTTACGTGAACTGGAAGAGCTGACTCGCAGTGCGGGAGCACAGGTGGCGGAAGTTTTTCTTCAGGAGAAATCGCATCCGGATCCCGCCTATCTGGTGGGTAGCGGGAAATTGGAGGAGATCCGGGATTCAGTGCTGAGCTGCCAGGCCGATGTGGTCCTCTTTGACCAAGAACTGACGCCGGCGCAGCTTCGGAATCTGGAAGAGTTTCTGGATACTAAGGTCATCGACCGCAGTGAACTTATCTTAGACATTTTTGCTCAGAGAGCCCGCAGCCGAGAAGGGAAACTACAGGTGGAGTTGGCTCAGCTGGAATATTTACTGCCTCGCCTGATGGGCAGAGGTTTGGCTTTGTCCCGTTTAGGAGGTGGCATCGGTACCCGAGGACCAGGCGAAACGAAACTGGAGGTAGATCGTCGTACCATCCGGGTGCGCATTTCGCGTATCAAAGGGGAGCTGGAAAGACTGGAGGCGAGACGAGCGCTCCACCGCCGGAAGCGCCAGGGAGTACCCATCCCCACGGTGAGTTTGGTCGGCTACACCAACGCGGGCAAGTCCACGCTTTTTAACAAGCTCACCGACGAGGGGACCTATGTCAACCAGAGGATGTTTTCCACCCTGGATCCGTTAGTTCGTAAAATTGAGCTCGATACCGGGCAGGAGATTCTTCTCAGTGACACTGTTGGATTCATCCGGAAGCTTCCGCACACGCTGGTGGCGGCTTTCCACGCCACGCTGGAAGAGACACTGGAGGCTGATCTGATCCTACATGTGATCGATGCTTCTCAAGAGAGTTATCGAGTGCTGCGGCAGGCAGTCTATGAGGTCTTGGACGAGATCGGTCTAGAGGAGACGCCTCTTTTGGAAGCTTACAACAAGATCGATCTACTGGACCATGTTTCCCTGGCTGATACCCCTTACGAGCACGTCTTCGTGTCTGCCCGGACCGGGGAGGGGCTCTCTGAACTTTTGGGGAAAATCGAGTTTCTGATCAACCGAAATTATAGGGAGGTTCACCTCACCATCCCCTTTGATCGCGGGGAGGTGGTTTCTCAGTTGCGGCAGCGAGCTCGGATCCAGTCACAAGAATACCATGAAGACGGGATTCACATACGGGCTTCCCTGCCGCTGGCTGATCTAGGCCGTTACGAACAATTCGTGGACTAACTGCCTCGTTTCGTAAGCATGACAACGTTTGTTCACGAAACGGGGCACTTCTCCTCTCATGTATCGAGTTGCCATTATTGGAAGGCCCAACGTCGGTAAGTCTACCCTTTTTAACCGATTGACGGGCACACGGAAGGCCATCGTCGGGAATGAACCGGGGATCACGCGAGATCGCCTCTTTGAAATTGCTCGGTGGAATGGGAAGCAGTTCGAAGTGATCGACACTGGGGGGCTCATTCCAGACGAGAGAGAGACAATATCCGAGAAGGTTTTGCAGCAGGTGGAAATCGCTATGGAGGAGGCTGATCTGCTTCTCTTTGTAGTGGATGTGCGCGATGGGATCATCCCCCTGGACCAGACCTTGAATTCGATCCTGCGATCGCGCGGCAAAGAGTATCTTGTGGTGGTCAACAAAGTGGATGTTCCTCAATTGGAGCAAGAGGCGCTTCAGTTTTACGCCCTTGGTGTGGAAATTCTTTATTTCGTTTCCGCGGAGCACAAGCAGGGTGTCTCTGTTCTGGTTGAGGAGATCTTGAGGCGGGTTAGCGATGCGGGCGAGATTAGTGTGGAGGAGGAGATCCGTGTGGCGATCATTGGACGGCCTAATGTCGGCAAGTCTTCACTATTGAATCGTTTTCTAGGCAAAGAGCGAGCAATTGTCGCGGAACTTCCAGGCACCACACGCGACGCGGTCGATTCACTTTTGAGGTTTGAAGATCGGTCCTACCGTTTGATCGACACAGCGGGAATTCGACACAAGGGTAAAAGGGACCTGAAGTCGGAGAGGTTGAGCGTTGTTATGGCTCGAAAGAATTTGGAGCGAACTGATGTGGCCTTGTTGGTGGTTGATGCAGCGGAAGGCCCCACCAAGCTGGATGCAACCATTGGAGGCTACGCACACAAAGCGGGAAAATCGATCATCGTAGTGGTCAATAAATGGGATTTAATCCGTCGGGATACTCACACGGCTGCCGGCCTGGAGAAGGAGTTTCGTGTGCGCATGCGTTTTCTGGAATATGTGCCCATGATTTTTGTCTCTGCCAAGACCGGCCAGCGAGTCGTCAAGATTTTTGAGCTGGTTCAAGAAGCCTACAGCTCACAGCTCATTCGGGTTCCCACCGCCGAACTGAACCAATTTCTGGTGACAGAGGTTCAACCTCTCCTGATGTCTCCCGGAAGTTCCCGTAAGTTTGCCATTAAGTATGCCGCCCAGGTGGGAGTGGCTCCTCCAACTTTCGTTTTGTTCACCCGCTCCTCCCGTAAGCTGCACTTTTCCACCCAACGTTTTCTCATTAACCGACTGCGTGAAAAATACGGCTTCTATGCGACTCCCATTCGAATCTTGCAGCGCGCAAGCAGGAAGAAGATGTGAGCTGTTGAAACACTGTTCAACCTTCCAACCTTGAGTCAGCTGCTTAGCGGTCCGGCTCGTCTGTTGCCTGTGGATAGTGCCTTGACACTCCTGTGGT
>JALLOL010000301.1 GCA_027717875.1 Acidobacteria bacterium AH-259-L09
ACCTGTACGACTTCGATAAGGCTTGGGAATAGCGGCCTAACAAACGATTGGAGCTGGCAGCGGCCGCGGCTATCGTCCACGTGAAGGGTTGAGCGGCCGCTGCAGCTCAATCGTGATCCGTTAGGCGGCTTACGCAATGAGACGGAAAGATGGGAGGAGTGAAGTGAAACATCGCATTCAAGCATTATCCGTCAGCTTCTTGGGTGCTCTCCTTCTCACGGCATGCTCAGATTCGCAGGTGGAGCGTCAACCCCCGCGTCCCGGTATCGTCCCTCCCCAGGTGGCCACCATGGATGCTCCTCCTGGGGAACAGCACCGACACCTCGCGAAGTTCGCCGGTTCCTATGTCGCAACCGTTCGTACATGGGAGGAGCCTAATGGTGAGCCTGTCGAGGGTACCTCCATTTCTGAGCAGCGGATGATTATGAATGGTCGCTTCCTTGAGGTTGATGACCGAAGTGAGGATGGGACTTACCACTGGCGTGCGGTTCACAGCTTCCACAATGGCAAGGGCTTCTCCTTTGGGATCAGCAATCAATCAAACGCGGTTTCAAGAGCGGAGTTTAGTTTCGATGGTGAGGGTCGTTGGATAGTCATCGGGGAGGCGGGCCAGCAGCCCACGTTCAAAGGAGTAGGAACGCTGACGGAAGACGGTTACGTCTACGTGAACTACCGCCTGGGTCCAAACGGTGAGGAGTTAGGCAAATACCGCGAGATCGTTTATCGTCGCCGTGACTGAGCTACGGCGCACCAAAGGTGTAGCCGCCTAACTCGCCGATCAACCGGGCGGCCTTCGGTCAAGGTGGTGCCGGCACCGCAGGTCTGGCCACGCCGGTTATCGGCACTGTTAGACCGCTCAGGAGTACATGCGCACGTACGTGCTTGGGTGATACTCGCGCCCCTCGAGACCATTGGTTGCGAGCTCGCGGCACCGGTAAGGAGGACGTAATGAGACGACTGGTGATCTCCCTCGGCCTAGCGCTAGCGGGACTGGCGGCGGTCCAGGCCCAGCCGGCTCTCGTACTCGTCGGGGGCACCGTGATCAGCCCTGGGGTGCGCCCGAGCGCGTCGATCGAGATGGTCGTGATCGAGGGGAGCCGCATCACACAAGTTGGTCCGGACGAGCGCGTGAACATTCCTCCGGGCGCGCAGCTCGTCGACGTCCGGGGCAAGTTCATCATCCCGGGCCTGATCGACGTGCACAATCACCTCGGGGCTGGCACGTTCGGCCCTGACAACGGCCCGGAAAAGAATCTCGCGGCGCTGCTTACGTGGGGCATCACGACCGTCTTCAGTACCGCGACGAATTTGGAGTCCTTTGCCGCGTTGAAACTCGCGACGAAGGCGAACGAAGCGCCCTATGCCCGCTTCTTCTCGTCGGGCCGCCTATTCGGCGCGAAAGACGGCTGGGGCGGTGACGGCTACACGCCAGGCACTCCGCAGGGGGCACGTGGTGACGTGCGGGCGGTCAAGACGGCCGCCGTCGACGCCGTCAAGCTCGTCTACGACGACATGAGCTGGCTGAGGAAAGAGCCGATGCCGGCGCTCCAACCCGAAGTGATGCGCGCAATCATCGACGAGGCCCACGCCCAGGGGCTGAAGGCGTACGTGCACGCCCCCATTCTGCGCTTCGCGAAGGACGCGCTACGGGCCGGCGCCGATGTGCTCGTCCACGGAATCATCAGCGATCCAGTCGACGGGGAGTTCATCGAGTTGATGCGCAAGAATGGCGCGTACTACACCGCGACGCTGACGCTCTACGAGGCATGCGCCGACATCGCGGCCTGGACCCGCAGGCTGCAGGCCTTTGACGACCGCGCGCGAGTTCCGGCTCCGCTGTACGAAGCGCTACGAACCCGCGAGGCTGTATCGCGGCGGGAAAAGTTTTGGACCAACACGGCGTTTACCAAGACACAGCTGCCCGTGCTGCGGTCCAATCTGAGGCGCCTCTCGGAGGCCGGGATACCGATCGTAACGGGTACCGACACCGGCGTCCCGGGCGTCGTGCTCGGGGTGTCGTCGCAGATCGAACTGCTCCTCCACGTGGAGGCCGGACTCTCCCCGACGGCGGCACTGATGGCGGCGACCGTGACCGCAGCCCGCATGATCGGCCGCGGCGGCGACCTCGGCGCGGTCGAGCCAGGCCGCCAGGCTGACCTCGTCGTCCTCGATGCCGACCCACTCGCCGATATCGGGAACGTGCGGCGAATCTCCCGGGTCATAAAGGCAGGCCGGGTCTACGACGTGGAGCAAGCGCGTTAGGAACCGGCGCAGCATCGGAGCGCGAGCTGACGCGTCCAGCAAGCCTGGCGGGCCCGACCGGAAATCCAACGATGCGTTGAGGCGGGTGGTCTAACTTGGTTTGCAGCCGACGGCGGCTGGCGTGACAATGAGCCGCGGCTGAAACCTGTCCGTTAGAGATCGCCCACCTTGAGACGTTTTGCCGGATTCGGTCCGGTGAAGTTCGAGCAACTTGAAGCTCGCATCCACCTGAATACCGTCACATGGACGGATAGTCGGCTTATCGGAAACTCGCTGTCGCTTTGCTGGCTGTCGCGAACGGCTTTTTGCGACAGAAGCTTGGGTTAGAAAGCAGATCGGTTCACTTTTTCTTCATGCTGCTCGCCGCCCTGAACACCCAGGGGTTCATTGCCGCGAGGAAGGTGAACTGGGCGCGAAAAGTGGGTGTGTGGTTCCCTCACTCAGACCAGCCGACAGACCCAGCCGCTGGTGGCATCGCTATACCAGATCACACCTCCCCACATGCTCATGCCGTGGGGCTCCGGATCTTCCCGGCTCAGTTGGATCTTGGCCAGTAGCTTCCCGCTTTTCGGGTCCATTTTGTAGATGGCTCGGTCATTACTTTCCACGCACCACGGGTGGCCCTTGTCCCAGGCCAGCCCATGCGGCCGCCTACCCGGTGCCGGGATACTGTGCACGACCTTGTCCGTGTCCGGTTCGATCTGATAGATGGCAACCGAGGGTGGTACAGCGATCCAGTACTTGCCATCCACCCATTCCAGACCGTGAGCGCCCGAGGGCCGCTTCCGGGGTCTGCCCCAGCGCGGTTGTCCGACCCCCGGTGTGTCGAACGAAGCGAGCGTCTTACCGGTTTGCGGGTCGACCTTCAGTGTTTTG
>JALLOL010000302.1 GCA_027717875.1 Acidobacteria bacterium AH-259-L09
GCCGATCACGCTTACCTCCAGTATGCGGGGAAGTCCATTTTGCAGATACTAATCTCTTTGGTCTTGAAGAGCAATGCCAGATCGTGGGCAAAGACCGGTCATTCGCCCTCAGATCTTCAGCGGAAATCTTCCACGAGTATCAGATCGGAACTGATTTCGACCTGCGAACCAAGAATCCATCGGCCGTCGGGAGAAACCGTAAGGCCGGGGCCTCTGCCGTGCGGCGGATGCGTAAGCTCTGCAATCTCTGTCACTCCCTGCTGATCAAAGCTGAAGAACTTCACCACCCAACTGGCGTCCGATGAAGAAGTATCCCGCTGATCAACAAAATAAATACCCTTTTCCGCCAACGCCCATTTAAACACACCGCCGGCGAAAGGTTCGGTGACCGGCGTCTCTTCTCCTTCCTCAACCGGAACCTTCCAAACAACAGCACTTGCCCGGCCCTCTGCACGCTTGGCGTAATAGACGTATCTGCCATCGGCAGATTCGAAAGGAGTGTTTCCTCCATTTTTCGTCACCTGCACTGCGACGCTCTCCTCGCTCACCTCCCCCTCGACCGGCACCTTCCAAATCTGCTCCTCCCCGGATCGGTTTGACGTGAAGTAGATCCAATGTCCGTCTCTCGACCAGCTTGGCCTGGTGTCGGCAAACGATCCACTTGTGATGCGCCGGGCCGATCCTCCCGACGCACTGACCACATAGATGTCGGGATTACCGCCCGCCCGCGAGTCGAACGCAACGCGCTGGCCATCCGGAGACCAGCGCGGTGTCCCGGCCCCCCCCACGGAGGTTACCTGGAAGGAGTTGGACCCGTCATTGTCACAAATCCAGATCTCATAGGTTCCTTCGCGATTTGACGCGAAAACGATTCGTTTGCCCTCTGGGGAGAACTGAGGATTCGCATCATGTCTCGTGGAGGCGATGACTTTGCTCGGCCGCTTGATTCCCGAGGCCTGGGTGTCAACGCGCCAGATGTCCACGTGGTATTCCCGCCGAGTGTAGGCAAGCCGCCTCTTCTCGCTGGAAACCGCCAAGTGAATGGGATTCTCTCCAACGCCTGGCAGGCGCTGTGGAGTCCCACCATTTCGCGAGATCTTCCAGAGTTCGCCCCCTCGCAAAAACACAATTTCCCGCCCATCGGATGCCCAAGCCAAACCATCCGGTGTCCCGGGAGTGAATGTCAGCCGGGTGGGTTCACCCCCTGTCACAGGCAATGCATAAATGTCACTCATCGCCCATGCTGGGTGGCGCTCGAAAGCCACTGTCCGACCATCAGGTGAGAAGTGGGGCATAATATCACCATAAACCGATTCCTCTGGGGGTAAGGTCAGTCGCTTCTTTTCACCATTGTCGACAGCGAGTAAGAAAATCGCCGTTGGCTCCTCAGGTGCGCTTCGATCTGGGACCACCAAGAACTTTCCGTCCGGGGACCAGCTTAGCCCTGTTCCAAATTGTCCTGGCGGATACAAAATCTCACCCAATTTTCGTTCGGGGCCGCCGAGCGGTGGCACCAGAAGAACCTCCGAAACACCCTGGGCTCTGGCACGTAAGAAGGCGATCTGACGACCGTCGGGTGACCAGCCCGGACTGCTGTCCGCCGACGGATCGGCGGTCAGCCGAAGTGGCGTTCCCGAGCCAATCAGCTTGACGTAAATGTCGTAGTTGTCCTGGTTCTCGCCGTTCCAGGAGAAAACCACCTGGCTGCCGTCAGGCGAGAAGCTCGGGTGCTGCTCGATACCCTGATAGCTAGTGAGGGGGACGATTTTCATTGGAGGCAATGATGTTTCAGAGGAGGGTGAGCCAAAATACAGCCAAGATACCGCACCGACGACCAGTGTGAGCAAGACAGCAGGCCAAATCAAATGGCTGGATTTCAACCACTTCAGGAAGTGTACCAGGCGGGCATCGATCCAAGTGAGCCCGGCAGGCGCAATCCGGGCCATGTCCTCCAGCAGTTCACCTAAATCAGTCCGCACGTCATGGATGAGTTGGTAACGCCCATCCGGCTCCTTGGCCAGCATTTTTCTAACAATATGCTGGAGAACTGGGGGAACCTCATTCATGTGTCGAGATAAGGGGGCCGGGGCTTCGTTCAGGATAGCATTACCGGTCTCCATTGGCTGAGATTTCTTGAAGGCGTGAACACCGGTGAGCATCTCATAGAGCACGACCCCGAAGGAGAAGATATCAGATCGAGTATCGACCTCTTCCCCTCGCAATTGCTCCGGAGACATATAAGCCAGCGTTCCCAACATCATACCAGTTTTTGTTAAACTGGCGGTGAGGGTCTGCTGTTGACTGTCCACACCTTCAATTGCCACAAGGCGCTTCGCGAGTCCAAAGTCCATTACTTTGACATGACCTTGCTGGGTGAGCATGATATTGGAAGGTTTGACATCCCGATGCACAATGCCCCGCTTATGAGCCTCTTCCAGGGCCTCAGCAACTTCTGCCGCTGTCTGAAGAGCTTCTTTCACCGACAGAGGATCCCCGCCCAACCGGTCCTGCAAAGTTGTGCCCTGGACGTACTCCATCGCGATAAAGGACTTGCCCTCCACTTCGCCAACTTCGTGGATGTGGCAGATATAAGGATGATCCAGCGCAGCAGCAGACTTGGCTTCCCGCAGGAAACGCTTTCTGGCGGTGGGGTCTTCCTGCATGAAGTCCGACAAGAACTTCAAGGCGACTTTGCGGTCCAGTGAAGTATCCTGGGCCAGGTAGACCTGTTGGGATAGAAATACGGCGCGCGCAACCGTAGGTGGAGAGTTACCAACACGCACCCTTTCGGTTGTGCGGTGGGTTCCTAGTTCCACCTTAGCTCACGTTTCCGCAAGCCCCCCTTGTCATCCCGGACGGTCGGATTTCCCGAGTCCGGTTGGCGACCATAGTTTTCCCTGGCCAGCCTTTCCGCCGGAGCCGAGGCTTAAGTGCTCACCCACATACACCCCGCTCCCCCACGGTTTACTACCCAGCTCGACACGGGCCCTGCCTTAACCCATTTAATCAGGTACTGAGCCCTGATGGGCGCAGGCCCCATGTCCGCTATGACCGAGAGCCCCTTCGCCCTCTCCGGGTGTTACCCCTCAAGGAGTAGCCTTTACCGCTACTTAGATCGGCATTACCCGACCCTCTTCG
>JALLOL010000303.1 GCA_027717875.1 Acidobacteria bacterium AH-259-L09
TTAAAAATGTCTTTCTTCTCGATACCTCCGCGCTATTGGCCCTCCGCAGCGATGAGCCCCGTGCCGACCGGGTGGAGGCAGGCAAAAGGGGGCCAGTGTCGGTTGCTGATCTCGTTCATGAGCCGGATGGATCTTCTCTATTGCATCTGGCGCGAGGAGGGGGAAGAGGCAGCGCGTGAAGCACTTCGTCTGATCGATTGCTTCGCTATGGAGTGGGTTTCCTGCGAGCCGGGTATCCTTGAAATCGCCTCCCGCAGAGCTCAGGCAAGATTATCGGTGGCTGATAGTTGGATCGGCGCCACTGCGATTGCCCGCGAAGCAACCTTAATCCACAGAGACCCGGAATTTACAAAGTTCAAAGAGATCCCCCAAGAGCCTCTCAGGCGATAAAAGAATAGACCGTATATCCACTTCTTGTTCAGGGAGCAAAACAGATTTGATCATTAATTCCGAGGAGCTGGACCGGGCTATTCCGCTTTCTCTGCATGCTCTTTGTGTCTTTGACGGCGGGTCTCGCTCATTCTAATGCAGCCAGGGGCACCAGGCGGGCTCGACGTACCGGGGGCGGCATTTCGGAATCGGCTCCCTTGACCGCCTTCCAGATGATCTCGCTGAAGAGATCGTCCGGCGCTTCATCCACATCATCCAGGGGAAGCTCGGCGGAAATTTTGGCGCCGTAAGCAGTCTTGGTATTTTTGGTGGTCAGATCGATCTGTGCTGGACGCGCCCGATAGGGCTCGAGATCCAGCCGGTTAGAAAAACACTCGAACATGGGCGTGGCCGCCGCATCGTACTGGCTCATGGGCGGAAGCCCCAGAACCAGCTCGATGGTTCGGAGCATACTGGACGTGGTATAAAACGTGCTGTCCACCTTGCGCAGCCGGGAATAGGGACTGATCACAAAGGCCACTGTGCGGCGCGCATCCACGTGGTCCGGTCCATTCTGCGCGTCGTCCTCAACCACAAAGATCGTCATCTTGTGCCAGAGCGAACTGCGTGATGCGGTCTCCACGATTCGCCCCAAGGCCAGGTCGTTGCGCGCCACCTGGACAAAGGGCGTGTAGTGTCCGGGACGCGTACCCGACGTGTGATCATCGGGCAAGGCAAGAATCTGCAATCGGGGCACGCGCCCCTCCTTTTCAAACTGCTTGAACTCTTTGACCCAGTCCTCGGCCCGTTCCAGATCCGTATATGCAAGACTGCGCCGGCGTGTGTAGGTGGGATGGATGTGTCCCACCAAACCAGGAAATCGAGCTTCTACGCGACCGTCCCTTTCCGTAACCATCTCCCCGTAACTCCGGTAAGAGATCCCCGCCTTGGCGCACAGATCCCAGATAAATCCTCTGTCAGGGGTGTAAAGCCCAGGATAGTACAGATTTAACATCCTTCCCCGGCCGGCATACCCGGCAGGCCAGGCTTTCTCGGCATAATCGGTCGCGTAGGCCGCCATAGACCAGGAATGCCCGTCCACACTCACCTCGGCATCAACATAAAAATTATCCAGCAGCACAAACTCTCGGGCCAGCGCGTGGTGATTGGGCGTAATCTTCTCTCCGAACAGGGTCAGGCTCGGATCCCCGTTCCCCTGGGGCACATCGCCAAGAACTTGGTCGTAGGTCCGATTCTCTTTAATGATGTAAATCACATATTCGATCCGGCTCGAAGGTGTCCCCACCCGATCGGGCACAACCTCCGGAAGGGGCGACTTATGTTTCGTCTGCTCGAGCAGTCGGTCCCGGTAGGGAGTATTTCGATAGACCTGACGCGTGTAGCGTGCCAGAGCATCCGGGATGGGCCTGGGGATGATCGAGACCGCACCCAATGTGATCCTGCCAATGTATTCGGTCTCCGAGGTCCTGGGTCTGATTGGCTGAGGCCCCCGAGGGTTGGGCGAGCTTACGGTTCCTTTCCCGTTTCCGACCAGAATCCGTTCCCCGTCCGTAGTCACCCCCACGGCCGATGGGTACCAGCCCGTTGGGATAAAGCCCCGGATCTCGCTCTCTCCCACCTTGGAGATATCCACCCAGGCAATATTGTTATTGTCTGCATTGGCCACAAAAAGTGTTTGGCCATCCGGGGAAATTGCCAGAGCGTTGGGCGTGCTCCCTTGGGGCGCTTTGGGAAAGAGAGTGGTCACAATCGTCTCGCTGACCTTCTCCTTTTTCAGAGCCACAACCGAAACCGAATTGCTGTTGGCATTGGCCACAAAAAGCCTCTGGCCATCCGGCGTCATGGCCAGATCGTTGGGATGGCTCCCGACGGCAATTGCCTTACGGACCGTCCAGGAAGCGCGATCCACCAGCGCAATCCCTTTTCGATTCCAGAGGCTCACATAGACCGTGTGGCCATCCTTGGAAAGCAGACAGGTGTAAGGAACTCCACCGAGGGAAAGCCGTCGAAGCGTGCGGCCGCTTTTCAAATCCACCTCAATCAGGGTGCCCTCTTCTGTATTCGCTGCAAACAGGCGCTTGCCCTTGGCATCGAGCGCCAACCCCGAAATATAAACCTTCTTCATCAGGGTCGAATCCAGCGCGATCGGAGCCTGCTTAGCCAGGGGAGCCTCTTGATGTGTCGGATCGTAGGCCAGCACCTCGATAATCGGGCGCGCGCCGCCGGAGACATAGAGCCGGCTTTCTCGAGGATCGAAACACAGCCCCAGCCAGGAGCGATCAAGAGAAACCTCCTGAATCTTTTGGTTGTGGCCCAGATCAATCACCGACACCGTATGTTCGTTCCAGCCCGAGTTCAACACAAAGGCATGCCGCCCGCTCGGTTCCACAACTATGTTCATCGGTAGATCGCCCACCTCAATCTGCTTTCCGGCCGGCGTGAGAGTCCACCCATTGGGGAGCAGATATCCTTGCGGTCCGGGCAGGGGCCGCTTATCGGACTGGCCAGAGGCAGAGCTAAAGAGAAAGGTTAAAAGCAGAATCTGTATAATCCGGTGTATCAAATCCATGAAACAACTCCTATGGGTAGACAGTTATCCAGCCACAGCGCCGGCAGCCTTCAGGCCTATGATAAGCTCCAGCGCTTCAAGAACCAAGTGCACACTGCACAGTATCCTTTAGTCCGAGAGGTGGAAACATTCGATGCATCATAGGTATTCTCGGCGGTGGCCTCT
>JALLOL010000304.1 GCA_027717875.1 Acidobacteria bacterium AH-259-L09
TAATTTGATAGTCTCTCCACATACACTAAATGAGGAAATGAACTCTGGGGAATATAAGTACTGGTTGGTTGCCGCTGGGATGAAAGTTTCGATGAGTCGTTTTCGAGAATTGGTAGCTCGGGCCTTAGATGACCTTCCGCCACGGTTCCGCCAACACATGGACAACGTGGACGTGGTGGTCGAGGACTTCCCGCCGGCGGAGTTGAGAGGAAGATTCAAAGGTCTGTTGTTAGGTCTCTATCAGGGAGTTCCGCTGCCAAATCGCAGTAGTATGGCTATGCGATTGCCCGACAAGATCTCGATCTATAAGCGAAATATTGAGCGGATCTGTTCAACTGAGGAGGAGATTTATAGTCAAGTCCAAGCCACAGTCATGCATGAGATTGGGCACCATTTTGGTTTAAGTGAGGAAGAGCTGGAAGACGTCTAGTTATTGAGCTATGTAGCGTCCGCTCTGAGAGCGGACACTACAGCTATTGAGCTCTTGAGTTATGAGTCTGTAAATTGGTCAGGTGGGTCGGAGCTCGGCCAGTTGGCGGCGGCTCCATTGTTCTATTGCTCTATTGTTCTCGGCGCGTAGCGCCGGTGTGGGGTCAGCCTTCTGGATTCTGGATTCTGGATTCTGGATTCTGGATTCTGAATTCTCACTCCTGACTCCTGACCGCTGTGAATCGAAAGGATAGACCAATGAGTCTTCGAATAATGTTTTCCAGTGCAGGATTTCTTTTTGCGGTTTTCTTGTTGGTTCCCTCGATCAGGGCCCAAGACGTCTTGGAGGAGATGATCGGACGAGAGCTCGATGCGCTGGTAAGTACCTACGAATACCTTCACAGCCACCCGGAACTTTCTTATCGGGAGCGAGAAACCTCGGCTTACCTGGCCAACGAACTGCGATCACTTGGATACGAAGTGACGGAAAAAGTCGGTCAGTACGATGATCCTGGAAGGACTTCTTATGGTTTAGTCGCCCTGATGAAGAATGGCCAGGGACCTACCGTCATGGTGCGAACCGACCTGGACGCCCTGCCCGTGAAAGAGAACACGGGCTTGGCCTATGCCAACCGAATGAGGGTGCAGAACGAAAGCGGAGAAGAGGTGGGTGTCATGCATGCCTGCGGGCATGATGTTCACATGACGACTTTTCTGGGCACCGCCAAGGTGCTCGGCCAGCTCAAGCACCGTTGGAAAGGAACCCTGGTCTTGATTGGCCAGCCTGCTGAGGAGCGTGGTGCGGGGGCAAGGGCCATGTTGAAGGATGGATTGTACGCTCGGTTTCCCAGACCCGACTTTGTCCTGGCCCTTCACACGAATGCTTTCATGGAAACCGGAAAAATAGGCTATTGCCCCGGATATGCACTTGCCAATGTGGACTCTGTGGACATCACGATCCGAGGATCAGGGGGCCACGGAGCCTATCCTCACACCACCAAAGATCCTGTTGTCCTGGCCAGCCAGGTTGTCTTGGCATTACAAACGATTGTGAGTCGAGAGATTTCACCCCTGGATCCCGCCGTTGTCACGGTGGGTTCCATTCACGGTGGCACCAAGCACAATATCATTCCGGACGAAGCTCACCTACAGCTGACGGTGCGATCCTACAAGCCGGAAGTGCGAAAACGCATTTTGGATTCGATCAAAAGAATCACTCAGGGAATCGCTTCTGCAGCCGGCGTTCCAGCAGAAAGAGCACCTGTCGTGACGGTGGCTGAGGATGAATACACCCCTGCTACCTATAATGATCCCGAGCTGATAGAGCGACTAGTTCCTGTTCTGAAGGAGGCACTGGGATCTGATAACGTTGTCAGAAAGGATCCGGTGATGGGAGGGGAGGATTTCTCCCGCTACAGTTTGGAAGGTCACCAAATTCCGATTTGTATGCTCTGGTTGGGCGCCGTCGATCCCGCCATTGTTCGTCAGTACCAGCGAGAAGGTAAGACCCTTCCATCGCTCCATTCCAGCCAATTTACCCCGCTGCCCGAACCCGCCATCAAAACTGGTGTCAAGGCCATGACCACCGCCGTGCTGGAACTCCTGGGGGGGTAGAGGGGTCTGACCCCAAAACTCAGACGGCGGTCGAAAAAAAACCAAACAGCTACGCGACTGTCAGAGAGTGTCACTAAAGTACATGCATGATGTCGATAATCGCCAAAAGAGCCCCAACAGGGCGTTAAAAAGTAGCCAGGGTCAGCAGTGTGCGACGCCGGTGATTTCAAACAATATGGAAACTTCCGCATCCTCCAGGGGAGCATATGAAGTTATTTGGCTCGTCTGGCATAAGGGGAAGATACGGGTCCTTTGTGACACCGGACCTGGCGCTCAAGCTTGGGAGGGCCGTTGGCTCGCTCAACTACCGCTCCGTCATTGTGGCACGGGACACGCGTCTGTCCGGGGAGACCCTATGCCACGCCCTTAGGACAGGCCTCTTGTCCTCAGGATGTGAGGTCGTTGATCTTGGGGTTCTTCCCACGCCCCTGCTTTGCTTTGCGACGCGTCACTTCGGCAAGGATTGCGGGGTCATGATTACCGCCTCTCACAATCCCGGCGAGTACAATGGCTTCAAGTTATGCCAGCAGGATGGATGTGCCTTTTCTCCCCATGAGGGAGCCCGGATTGAGCAGAGGATCCTTGAAAACAAGTTACCAGAGCGGCCCTCGGATGACTTCGGCTCTGGGAGAGCAAACCGTGATGTTGTAGCCGCTTATCTGCAAACGCTTCATTCCCATTTCACCCTCGAAGGGACCGCTAAGCTGTTGCTGGATGCAGGAAATGGCGCGGCCTTCCAGTTGTCCCCAAAGCTTCTTCGCGAGTTTGGGTATGAGGTCGTAGAGGTCAATTGCACGCCTGACGGGAGTTTTCCCTATCGTGATCCGGAACCTACAGCACAGACCTTGCATGAGACGGCAAAGCTTGTTGCTGCTAACCAGTGCCAACTTGGCTTTTGCCATGATGGAGATGCTGACCGCGTGGTGGTGATTGACGATCAGGGACGCGTCGTTGATTTTGATAAGTTCCTTGTCTTTCTTGCACGCGAGATTGTGGAGGTCACAGGGATTCGTCGGATAGTCACTACCGTGGATGCATCGATGCTTGTCGAGCGCGTCCTTACCAATGTGGAGG
>JALLOL010000305.1 GCA_027717875.1 Acidobacteria bacterium AH-259-L09
GGAGAGAGATGGGAGCGGTGGGCGGGGTAACGATCGACCCCGATGGCGACCATATCTGGGCAGTGGTGAGATGTTACGAGACCGACCCGGCTCGGTTCGGTAACGAGTGTCTTGATTCGGATCTGGACCCGGTCCTCAAGTTCGACCTGGAAGGCAATGTCGTGGAGAGCTTCGGGAGCGGGATGTTCATCTGGCCCCACGGGATCGATGTGGACCAGGACGGAAACGTGTGGGTGACCGACGCGGTGAGCGCCGCGCGAACGCCGGATGGGACAAGAGGGCACCAGGTCATCAAGTTCAGCCCGGATGGAGAGGTGTTGATGACCCTCGGCACACCGGGAGTTCCCGGAGACGGTCCGTACAGCTTCAACCGCCCGAGCGATGTCGTGGTGGCTGACACTGGAGACATTTTCATCGCGGATGGCCATGGCGCCGATGGGAACAACCGCGTGGTGAAGTACACGAGGGACGGGAAGTTCATCAAGGCGTGGGGATCGACCGGCTACGCGCCGGGCGAGTTCCGGACGCTGCACGCCATCGCCATCGATTCCAGAGGCCGGGTGTTCGTGGGCGACCGATCGAATAATCGGATCCAGATCTTCGACCAAGAGGGGAACTTCCTGGCGATGTGGATGCAGTTCGGGAGGCCGAGCGGGATCTTCTTCGATGAGAACGACCAGATCTATGTGGCCGACTCGGAGTCGGACAACGAGCAGAATCCGGGTTGGGAGATGGGGATCAGGATCGGGGACGCCCGAACCGGTTGGGTGACCGCCTTCATTCTCTATCCGTGGGGGGATCCGCGTGAGACCGCGGGAAACGGGGCGGAGTTCGTTGCGGTGGATCGCGACGGCAACCTGTACGGGGCGGAGCCCCGCCCTCGGAAGTTGCAGAAATACGTCAGAGTTAGGCCGTAGACCTGCGCGATGCGCAGTGGCCCTTCGATCCCGCCCAGGGCAGGCTGGGTCGCCTGCAGTCGCGCGGGTTTCGGGCGGTGTGATTCCAGGGGGGATTTTCTGCACCGGCGCTGTGGCTCAGTCCGGCGAGGTCCGAACGTCCGGCCGCCTTCAGTCGCCTTTTTCCGGCAACCAAACGGCCATGGCGCCCGGTCCTCGATTGGACCAAACGTTGTACGGAACGGCCGTGAATCCCGGGCCACTGATAACGGTTACCCCGCCCAGGAGATCGGCCCGGTGTTCCACCGAAAATCGGGCACCCCTGGGGACAGGGATGCGGCCGATATCTCCGCCGTTGTCCACGCTCTCCACGCAGTAAACGATCGGGCCCCTCTCAAGCGCCACGCGTCCACGGTCGGCCTCCACCGCCTCGTGTGCAACCACACGGCGGACATCCATGGGCAGTTCGAGACGCACGGTGTCGCCCGGGGACCAGGTTCGCTCGAGACGGACGTAGCCGCGCTGCGGTGTGACGGCAACTGGGCTCCCGTTCACTGCGAGTGCCACCTCGCCCGCCTCACCCTGGTAGCGGTACAGCTTGCTGGGCACTGGCTGATTTCGCGCCCAACCCGGAATCCTGACCAGAATCGCGAAGGGAGCAGGTCGTTCCGGCCTGACGGTGATCTCGATGTCGCCCATCCAGGGATACTCGGTTCGCTGTTCCAGGCGGATGCGACCGCCATCCAAGTCGACGTGGGCCTGGCTGGCTGCAAAGAGATTGACGTAAATCTCGCCGGCACGCACCGCATAGAGGTAGCCCGGAATCGACGGCATGGTTCGCGCCACGTTCACCGGGCAACAGGAGGTGCGGAACCACGGTGACCGGGTTGCCTGCCCCTGGTTAAACTTGGTCTCCCCGTCCGCCGCCAGCGGGTTCGGATAGAAGAAGGTATCGCCCTCGAGCGACACACCGGACAGGAACCCGTTGTAGAGGACGCGCTCCAGCACATCGATGTATTTGCCCTCGCCATGGAGCAGAAACATCCGGTGCTGCCATAGCGCGTTGGCGATCGAGGCGCAAGTCTCGGCGTAGGCCTCGGCGTTGGGCAGTTCGTAGTCCTCCCCGAACCCCTCGTGACGGCGGTGCGCGCCGATCCCACCCGTCAGATACATGCGGCGGTCGACGATGCTGTGCCAGATCCTGTCGAGCGCGGGCCGAGAGCTTTCGTCGTCCGTCAGCGCGGCGACGTCCGAGACGCCGGCGTAGAAGTATGCGGCACGCACGGCGTGCCCCACCGCCTTGGACTGCCGGCGCACCGGCAGGTCGTCCTGTGAGTACCATCGCTCCCGGCGTTCGGACTCCATGGTGTGACGCTCTGGATTGCCGCGTTCATCGACAAAGAAACGGGCGGTCTCGAGATAGCGGTGATTCCCCGTAGCCCGGTACAGCTTCACAAGCCCGATCTCGATCTCCTCATGACCCGGCACATCGCGGATGCGGTCCGGGCCGAAGACGCTGCAAAGCAGGTCCGCGTTGCGGATGGCCACGTCTAGCAGCGTACGTTTCCCGGTTGCCTGGTGGTGCGCCACCGCCGCCTCATACAAGTGCCCGACGTTGTAGAGCTCGTGGCTGGTGATCAGATTGGACCACCAGGCAACCGGGAAACGTACGCTGCTAGACGTGGCCATCCGCAACGCGGACCTGCTTTGCAGCGTCTTCGGCCCGGACCGCATCCGCGATGTGCCGGGTCATGAGGAGATCGAGGTAATGGTCGAGTTCTGGGTCGGGGTGAATCGAAAGCGAGTAGGCGACCCCCTCGATCACCTTGAAGACATCGCTGTCGTTGTAGCGCAATCCTTCGAACTCCCCCTCCATCAGGCCGCCGGCTTTGGCAAAGTTCAGAATCCGTCCCGTCTCCTCACAGCGCCGCAGCGAGACAGGGATCGTTACCTTGCGGTTCGTCTCGATCCTCGGAGACCAAAACGAATCCGTCAAGTGGACCTTGGTGAAGGCTACGGGCTCATAAGGGTAGTCGGCCGAGCCGGTGGCTTCCGGCTGCCGGCAGGAGACCAGCACAAGTAGTGTGGCGGCAAAGGAAAACAAAAGACGCACGGCGGTTGCTAGTGTGGCAGAGAAAAAAGAGAGAGTCTACTTCCGGAAGTCTTGTTCAGGGAAAGATACTTCACTAGCGGTCCCCCTCAGCTGCGAAATCGGATGCA
>JALLOL010000306.1 GCA_027717875.1 Acidobacteria bacterium AH-259-L09
CCGACCCCTCCCACTCCAGCTCCTTCCTGACCGTGACGTGCTTCAGTAATTCCGGCCTGTCTAAAAAGTACGTGGGCTTCATTTTCACTTTGCTGAACAGCTCACGCGCCTGATCGTCCCAATGTCCAGATTCAGGATGATCGCTTTGCCCGAGCGGGACGACTGTGTAGGAATGGGGTGGGTCACTCAGGATGACGAGCTGGGTCGCACTTTGACCCCTGTACCCGACATAGGTGCGGTCCTCTCTCTGCTGAAACCCAATGGCACGCGGCGTGGCCATACCACTGACACGCAAAGATCCTCCGCCCACAGGATAGTCCGCGTCACTTCCCTTCCTCCCCACACGGAATATCTGACCATACATCACCTGGAGACTGCCAAAATCCGATAGCAGCCCTTTCGCACCGGCCTGCAGTGCCTGGTGCAGTCGCCGCGGCGCCAAAGCCTTTTCCGGTGCCTCCCCGGGATCCACTAGCCGAGCCAACTGAGGACCCAGACTGTCTTTCCAGTACTTATAAGCAACTGCTCCTGTTGAATCGAAATCGCTGCGGCGATTCCAATCCAAAATAAGATCATAGAATCTTTTCAGGTCGGGTTGCTCCGGAGAACCCGCATTTCTCAGAAGCTCCTGCCACAGTTCGGCCTTGTATACCTGCGTGCTCAGGGTCATCTCCATGGCATCTTTGACGCTAACCCTATTGTTCTTGTCAAGCAGTTCCAGAACCATGGCCGCCCTCTGATGAAGGTCTTCCCTCTGATCGTAGAGGTAAGGGCGATCCTTGAACCTGGCTTGGGTGAGCGGGCAATCTTTCATCATGAAGATGGGTGCGATGTTACAGTTCTGCATGTACCCCTGAGGTGGATTGGTAATCTGGATCAAGTCCGAGAGAGGATGAATCCCCTTCCACTCACTGGCTGAGGTATATCCCGGGACCGGGCGAGAAAAGTTGAAGCCTTTCGGACGAATGGGCACACGTCCATTGCGCAGGTAGTAAATGTCTCCCTGCACCGTTCCCACCATGATGTTTTGAGCCATCAACTGCAGCATGGCGAGCGCTTCTTTCATCTCCTTCAAATTTCGAGACGTTATCATCCTGTAGATTTGATCCTGAAGCTTAACCTGGTCAGCGTACGGGATTGCGACAGCGTAGGCTTTGTTCCCCCTGCGCGCCACGATGGGTCCGTGGTGTGTTGACTCAATCTCCACGTCCACCCACCGTACCCGGTCGCCTTCTTTGACACCAATTCGCTCTCTTCGAACGGTCATGCCCCGCCACTGCGCCTCATACCTGTACTGACGGGGATTGTGAGGGTTAGTCTCCTCCTCATAGACATCGGAGGTATCCGGACCGCCGGTGGTCATTGCGATCGACAGGTATCGGTTGTGACCAAGAGCGGGAAAAGGGGTGCCAACGATGGCCATGCCGGAAAGTTGAATCTCTCCTCCGTAGAGTCGGCATTCGTAAAACCGGAATTGACCGTACCAGTTCAGATGCGGATCAATCAGGGCAATAGGAGCGCCGAACGCAGTGCGTGTGCCGGCCACCAACCACTGGTTGGAGCCTCGGTAGGGAAGTGGATCGGGTTTGATGTTGGCTCGGCGAAGGTCACCATGCGCTTCTCCCAGAGGCCAACCCCAGATGATGTACCGCTCTAAAGCCACCGCCTGCCAAGGGTGAAGTTCGGGAGCCCACTCGGGAACTTGCTCCGGGTGTTCGCGCATAAAAGTCCTGACTCCTTCCTGAAAAGCTTCAATGCATGCTCTCCCCTTCCTAGCCAGAGTGTTGTATCTTTCCCGGCTCACGGCCGCATGTCGGAAAGCCCGCGCAATGTAGTCACTCCGAAAATTCTCTTCTCCGCCAAAGATCTCCGCCATCGTTCCTTCAGCGCGCCGGTAGTTGCGCAAGAGCTCCTCCAGACGATCCTCTGCCTGAGCGTAGCCAGCCCCAAAAGCAACCCCCTCTTCCGTGTCAGCGAAGATGTGGGGAACGCCGTACTCATCGCGGTAGATGGTGACCTTTTCGGCCCCTACGCAGGTCCACAGAAGAAAAAAAGTGATGACCTTAGCTGAGATCTTGGTCATAGCGTGCGTTGGTACTAAAGTTTTTCGTGCTGTGGTACGGGGCTCACTCACATAACGTATGAAGGCACCAAGGCACAAAAACACGAAGGCACGAACGCACCAAGAGGTCTCACCAGGAATCCGCCTTGTGATATTCCTCAAAACACTTCAACAAACCAGCTCGGCCCGGCTGGGACAATCCGTGCTCCATGCCGACAAAACCGCGATATCCGGTCTGGTAAATTGCTTTGAAAACGTTTTTCCAGTTCACCTCTCCAGTGCCCGGCTCTTTGCGGCCCGGAACATCGCCAACCTGGAAGTAGCCGATGTATGGGCGATACTCGCGGATATTGTTGATGAGATTCCCTTCAGAGATCTGCTGATGGTAAATATCGAAAAGAATCCTGACCTGAGGGCTTCCCACGGCGGACATGATTTCCGCGGCTTCCTCAGAGTGGACTAAAAAGTAACCAGGATGGTTTACAAGAACATTAAGAGGCTCTATCACAATGGTCAGCTCGGTCTTTTCCAGGATCTCAGCTGCCCTTTTCAAGCCCTCGATCACATTTTCTTGCTGCCTCAGCCGGCTGATGTGCATCCTCTCGGGACCCGTAATGACGGTACAAAAGTTGTTGCCGATGACACGGTGATACTCGATGGCCCTTTTGAGCTCAACCAAAAACTCGTCTCTCTCTGCCGGGTGAGAGAGTCCGGACTTAGACCATCCGCCTGGATTGGCCACAAAAATACCCATTTGCATACCGAGCGAATCGAGTTTCTTTCGGATTTCTTCTACCTCATTCAGCGCGTGCCTCATGAGGCCGTTGTATTCGGTGGCATCAAATCCGTGCTCAGCAAACAATTCCAGGCGTTCGGGGATGGAAAGTTCCCGGCGAAGAAAATCCAAACGCGGTGCATAACGGAGGTGATATTTTCGTTTTTTGGCCTGCTGCGCCTCCGGCTGGGCACTCAAACTGAGGTTCCCAAAGGCGCTTCCCAGTAGACCGCCAAGCGCTGAGATCTTTAGAAAGTTTC
>JALLOL010000307.1 GCA_027717875.1 Acidobacteria bacterium AH-259-L09
CGCTACGCAGGCGACCAGGCCTCTCATCCGCTCCAACGCTATGGAAATCAAAGCTCGGGGTGGCTATGTTATCGGCATTGACGAACAACCCTCCTCGATTTACGACTACCATATCCCGGTCCCTGAGTTTGGGATCGGGAATCCCATCGTCATGATCATCCCGCTTCAAATCTTTGCCTACTACTTGGCCTTAGAGCGAGGCTGTGACCCCGAACGAACTCAAGGTCTGACCCCAAACCCAACCCCCTCCGCTCCCAAATTGGCAGGAGGTATCAAAATGACCAAAAAGAAATCGATGGGTCGCAGAGATTTTTTCAAATCCTCTGTGGCGGCCACTGGAAGTTTACTCTTGGCAAGGCCAGAGACAGCTTTTTCGACCTCTGCTAACTCCAGCTTGCGACTGGGCATTCTGGGCTGCGGGGGACGGGGAAACTATGTGGCCGGTGTCTTTGTCGAACATACCAACACCCAGGTGACGGCTTTAGCTGATCTTTTCGACGACCGGCTGGAGCATACCCGCCAGCACTTCGATAACCTCCAGAAGAAGAAGGGACGTTCGAAGATAGGCAAGACGTTTAAAGGTGGAAACGCCTATCTAGAGCTTGTGCAAAGTAATATCGATGTGGTTCTCATTACCAGTCCCCCCTATTTTCACCCGCAGCATTTGGAAGCGGCTCTGGATGCGGGTAAGCACGTTTATTTAGAAAAGCCGGTTGCCACTGACGTTCGGGGTTGCCGAAAGGTAGCGGATTTGTCTGCCAAAGCGGAGGAGAAGGTGAGTGTGGACGTAGGATTTCAGATTCGCAGCGGGCCCCATTTCGTGGAACTGACCCGTAAGCTGCAGGAAGGAGCCGTAGGCGAGATCGCGTGTGCCCAGGGGTTTTATTTTGCCGGAGACCTGCCCCGTAAAGCAAAGCCAGGCATGTCCAAGTTGGAAGCCAGGATTCGAGACTGGGCCTTCGATCGCATTCTCAGTGGAGATGTGCTGGTGGAGCAAAATATTCATATCGTTGATGTTTTCAACTGGGTATTAAAAGCTCATCCGCTGCGGGCTACAGCCACGGCCGGCCGGAAAATCCGAACCGACATAGGGGATGTCTCCGACCACTTCGTAGTGACGTACGACTATCCCAACGATGTTCGCATTGGCTTTATGTCAACCCAGTTTCTGCCTTCATGGGGTAAAGTTTGCATGCGATTCTTCGGGAGTAAGGGGTACTCTGAAGCCTTTTACTCAGGAGGTCTACGCATCCAAAGCGAGAATCCCTGGGAGGCAGGCGCCGATCAGGCACCCCCCGGAACCAAACCTGAAATTGACCCCCTCAAGGACGCTACTCCAGAAAAGGCGAAAGCCTTTGTCGCAAGCATCCGCAGTGGCCATTTTCATAATCAGCTCAGAACGGGCGCAGAAAGCTCGCTCAGCGCCATCCTGGGACGCCAGGCAGCTTATGAAGGCAGGGAGCTCTCCTGGGGCGAGCTGCTGGCCTCTAATCAACACTGGGATGCTGGCCTCGATCTGAACCAGTTGTAGTCGAGGGGGAGGGGGACAAAGGAGACAAGAAGGCAAGGAGACAAGGGGACAAGAAGGCAAGGGGGCAAGGAGACGGAGGGACAAGGAGATGGGGGAACAACGAGTCCCCTTGTCTCCCTGTCTCCCTGTCTCCCTGTCTCCCTGTCTCCTTGTCTCCTTGTCCCCCTTTACTCCTCGCGGACCGTTAAGACCTGGTTGGCATCAACGTCCTTGAGCACCTGAACGACTCCGCTTGGCCAAAGTATTTCGATTCTGTCGATCTTCTCCGCTTTCCCCACTCCGAAGTGAACTCCGTGATGGCTGGAAGAAGCATAGCCCACACTTGTGGTCATGAGGTTATGCTGATTTCCAAGCCGGATGCGCGCGCCAATCCCGTCCCGATTGCTCTTGCTTCCAATCAGTTTGAGAATAAGCCAGTTGTTGGCGTCCGGGCTGACGTTTTCCCAAAGCTCCGCCGCTTCGCCAAGGACGGTGACAACGATGTCTATTTTGCCATCGTTGTTGAAGTCCGCGAAGGCGCTGCCCCGGTGAGCTTTCGCCGCCTGAAAATCCTTCCCCACATCGGTAGAAACATCCTGAAATGTTCCGTCTGCGAGGTTGGCAAAGAGACTGTTGGCCTGTTTGTACTCCGTGGCTTCGAAGTGTTCGATTCTGTCGTTTACGTGTGAGTTGGCCGTAAACAGGTCTTTCCAGCCATTGTTGTTGAAATCGAAAAGGCCATTACTCCACCCGCTCCAGCGGGCACTCAGGATACCAAGCCGGCTGGAGTAGGTGGCATCCCGAAAGAAGCCTTTCCCCTCGTTGTGAAAAAGCGGAAATGTCTCCCCCGTCAGAGCCGTGACATTGATGTCCGGCAGACCGTCGTTGTCATAATCTCGAAAGTCCACACCCATGCTGGCGACCGGCTTTCCGTGATCCAGCAAAGCTGTTCCTGTCAAGAGCCCTATCTCTTCAAAGGTTCCGTCGCCTCGATTGCGGAACAGGAAATTAGGCAAGTTGTCGTTCGTGACGAAGGCATCTACGAAACCGTCCTGATCGTAATCTGCGAATGCGAAGCTCATTCCCCTGCCCACATGCTGCAAAACACCCGCCTGCGCGGAGAC
This sequence comes from Acidobacteria bacterium AH-259-L09, assembly GCA_027717875.1. The sequence goes on from JALLOL010000307.1 coordinate 2,635, forward strand.
ATCTTCGAACGTGCCGTCACCTCGATTGCGGTAAAGCGTATTGGGTAGTCCCTGAAAATATTTCGGATGGCAGTAGACCCGCACGTTCCTCGCTCGATCACCACAAAAGCGGTCGAAAGCAAGTGTCCATTCGGCATAATTCACTACAAAAAGGTCAAGCCAGCCATCCTTGTCAAAGTCAAACCAGCCGGCTGCTACAGACCACATGGGACTGGTGATGCCGGCCTTGGCCGTTACATCCTCGAACGTTCCTTTCCCCGTATTGCGATACAGAATATTGCGGTAGACGCCTGCCACAAACAGATCGACGTTGCCGTCGTTGTCATAGTCTCCTGCAGCGGCGCCCATCGAATAGCCGGCCCCCGCCACTCCAGTTTTCTCAAAACCCAGCTTCTTGAGTAATTTGAACTTCTCCAAGATAGAGAGATCCTCCTTCACCATTCCGAACTTCACG
>JALLOL010000308.1 GCA_027717875.1 Acidobacteria bacterium AH-259-L09
GCTTTCGATTCTTGCAGTCAAATCAGAAATCGAAAGAGGTGAACTTAAGACGGTGACAATTGAAGGCTTTCATACCATCCCCCGTGATTTCTTCGCAGTTGTCAACAAAAACCTGACTCTTTCGCCCATCGCCGATACTTTCCTCGAGCATGTGCTCAACCCTTCTTTTAAGGTGGTCCTGACCGCCTGATTCAAGTTTTTCAATACCTTCAGGGATATCCTATCGGAATTACATATTGGAAAATCTTCGTCCTGCCTGGGTAAAGTGGTGTGCTGCATGTGGAAAGGAGGATCTGAGTGAGCTTAAAGGTTGCTCGAGGGCGGGTTCATTTCGGGACAACTTTGTTTATTGGAGTTTTCTCTCTCTTAATTCCAATTGTCATCTTTGCACTGTCGGGGCGAAGAGATGCCCCAAAGCAACTTAGGACGCGAACCTTCGAGTTGACCTATAAGGCCAGAATTACCAAAGTACCACCGGGCACAAACTATCTAGAAGTCTGGCTCCCTTATCCGAAGTCGGACGAGAACCAGGAGATATTTGATATTCAAATCGATAGCCCAGCCAATGCGGCTGTCTATACGGAACCGGTCTACAACAACCCGATTCTCCATGTGTCAATTGATAAGCCCGAGTCGCTACCCTACGACATTCAGCTGAAATTCAAAGTGCAGCGCCGCGAATACTTACGCAAAGATTTTAGCAAGGCCGATGGAGACGGTATCGATCCCTTGGATCCCGAGGTGGAGAAGTTTTTGAGGCCGGAAAAGCTGGTCCCCATCACTGATGAGATCCGAGGGTGGGCAACAGATGTTACAAAGGGTAAGAAGACTGACCTGGAGAAGGCTCGAGCCATCTATGATTACGCGATCTCCATACTCAAGTACGATAAAAGTGGGCAGGGATGGGGCCGGGGAGACCTTCTTTATGCATGCGACGAGAAGCGAGGGAATTGCACTGATTTTCATGCGCTCTTCACCGGCTTTTGCAGAGCCGTTGGAATACCTGCTCGCTTTGCCATTGGTGTGCCCCTTCCTTCAGAACGCGGTCAAGGGGAGATTCCCGGATATCACTGCTGGGCTGAATTTTATCTAAGGGGATACGGCTGGGTGCCTGTTGACGCCAGCGAGGCCTGGAAACATCCTGAGAAGACAGACTACTTTTTCGGTGGTCACGACGAAAATCGAGTGCAGTTTTCTATCGGGCGCGACATCGTTCTGCGACCGCAGCAACGAGGTGATCCACTCAACTATTTCGTCTACCCGTACGTGGAGGCGGATGGGAAGCCTATTAGCGACACCGTGGATCATGAATTTTACTTCAAAGATATCTCGAACACGAAGGGCCTGCAATCTACCCGGGACTGAGCCTTCGCCAGCATTTCTCACACCGGCATCGCGGCGCCGATTTGGCGAGCGCGACGACGAGTCAAGGCGAGTTCGTTGGCGAGAAGGAGCAATAGATTGCCTTCTCTGACGCATGTCCTTTAGAAATTGTAGAGGAAGTACAGGTTGAGTCGATTGTCTGTCCCTTTTTCCAGGTCCTTGAAATCGGTCCTCCAGAACAGATAATCGATGCCAAACATGAAAGGGGGGGCAAAGCGGAAGCGATTAGTGACATACCAGGCGCGGTTTTCAGTCCGACCCCCCCGACAGGATGTCTTCATTCTCTGGATCGTCAAAGGTAAACCCAGCGGAAAACGAATAGACACGGGAGGCCTTCAAGCCCATCTCAATCCAGCCACCTCGGCTGTCGATTTCCTCTCCCCTCGTGTTGATTGCTTGGCCTATGCCACCTCGAAAGTCGCTGAGGTTAGAGCCTCTCCAGAGCTCGCCTTTGAGCCCGACGACGGAATTGAAATTTAACTCATAATCGACACCCAAAGAGTAGCTATTGAAATCTCGTTCTCCACCGAAGGTGATGTCGGTCTCCTCCTGCGCGTAGTGTGTCCACATACCGACGTTCACTCTGGGCGAGCTGTAGCCCAATCGGGCCTGGACGTTCGGCAGAGTCGAAGCCTCCCCATCGCGCACCCCGTTTTGATCCAGATCTTGGGAATCGACCGCCCCGGTCAGGCCCAGGCCAGCCCACAAAGAGAAACCGTTATCCCGCTCGTAACTGTAGCGGATCTGCATACGCCGATCACCCAGGTTGCCGGCGTTCCACATTAAGGTGTCGTTGTTCACCGTGGGAAACAGGGGTGCAATGATATCCGAGGTCTGACCCAGCAGAAGTGAACTGCTCTCCCAAGATAACTTCATGAAGAGGTGGCGATAGCGGGCGATGCCTCGTGACTCTCGGCCGCCGTTCTGGAAATCAGTCTCGATCTTGCCGCTGATCCTCGCCCTTCCCAGGCTTTCCATCACCGGCCCCTGGTAGTTCATGCCTATTCGAGTGAGCCGGGGGTGGAAAGCGAAGTTACTGTCGTTGTCCAGACCGGTGCTCGAATCTTCGGATCGGATGAACGTCGGTACCTGGAATGCATCGGGTCGCGAATCATCGAAGATGGCGTCAACGCGAACAAAACCATAGAAGCTCAATTGGCTCTCGTTGCCTTCTGTGGTCAGCACAGGAACCGAGCGATCCCGCGGTTGGTTGGAGATGGCCGATGCGCTCTTGGAAAGCGGCAGGGAACTGGAAGTACCCAGGCCACTGGAAGTTTCCATCACGGCGCCAACCTGGCTACTAGGCCAAGCCTGAATTTGTGCTTGAATTGCTGCCAGCTGCTTGAGAATCGCTTGGTTCTGAGCCTCCAACTGGGCAATTCTGCGTCTCAGAGCCTCCGCTTCCGACTCCGGCTCGCTGGCCCATTCAGTCTTTTTTTCATCGTGTTTTGGCTTTGAACCATGAAGTGTCATCGGAGCAGCAAGAATTACCTGGTTGAAGGTGAGATAACCCACCCAGAGAAGGAAAATACTCCACCACATAACGCCTCCTTTTAAAGCACTTAGCTAATCCAGTATTCGAAAGGACCACAGGTTACCGCTTTGAGGTAAAACTTTTCCAATACATATTTCCGATCACTGGGACCTTGACTTATTGGAAAATTTCAGTTGTAGGGCTGGACAGACTGGGGAAGGGA
>JALLOL010000309.1 GCA_027717875.1 Acidobacteria bacterium AH-259-L09
TCGTGATCGGCTGGGAGAAGATCCCCCTTCAGTGGGTCTTGTTCTTGGTAGTGGCTTGGGAGAATTTGTCCAAGAGCTCAGAGCAGTCCAAAGCATCCCTTACCGGGAGATTCCACATTTCCCCGTCTCCAAGGTAGTCGGCCACTGTGGGGAATTGAGCCTGGGAACGCACAAAGGGAAGCGATTCTGTGCTCTATCGGGAAGGGTACATCTGTACGAGGGGCTGCCTGCTGCCGAGATCGTATTTGCCGTTCGCGTGATTGCACTTTGGGGAGCAGAGACGTTTATTTTCACCAACGCTGCGGGAGGCATCAACACCGAGTTTCGGCCAGGAGACCTGATGCTAATTAAGGACCATATTGATCTGTTGGGTGAGAACCCTCTTTGTGGTCCCAATCTGGATGCACTAGGGGAGCGATTCCCTGATATGAGCGAAGCCTATAGCCCATCACTGCTGGCACTGGCACATCAGTGTGGGGAAGAGTTGGGCTTGGCCCTCAAGCAGGGGATCTATATCGCGCTGCCCGGACCCAATTACGAAACTCCAGCCGAAATTCGGATGTGTCGGCTTTTGGGTGCTGACGCGGTTGGCATGTCTACTGTTCCCGAAGTTATTGTTCTTAACCACATGCGAAAAAAAGTAATGGGATTGTCCTGTATCACCAACATGGCGGCGGGGATTTTGCCTAAGAAATTACACCATGACGAAGTTCTCGAGACCACTCAACGAGTCAAGCAGGAATTCTCCGCCCTCCTTTTGAGAATTATCGAGAGGCTGGAAGCGAATGACTGAGAAACTTCTCCGTGCCGCCAGGCAGGCCCGCAAGAACGCCTATGCTCCTTATAGTCAATTCCAAGTGGGTGCAGCTGTTCTCACCAAAGACGGTCGGATTTTCTCCGGCTGTAACGTGGAGAACAGCACTTACGGACTAACCCTTTGCGCAGAGCGTGTTGCTATTTTTAAGGCGATCTCAGAGGGGTACCGGCAGCTGATTCGGGTCTGTATCGTGGCCGAGAGTGATAAGTTTACACCGCCGTGCGGTGCATGCCGGCAGATCATCTGGGAATTTTGCGGAGATGTCCCGATTTTGATGGCCAATCTCAAAGGGGAACGGAAAACTGTCAGGTGTGCCGAACTGCTTCCCTTGCCCTTTGAATAATCCAGAAACTAATCTGGACTGACGCACCTCACAGCCTTCCAGTGACCCAGGAAGTCAATCTTTTCTAAGGTTTCAATCCGAAGGCCCGTTTCCTCCATCAACTCCTGAAGATTCAAATCGGTGCGAAAACCGATCCGATAAAACAGAGGAGAAAGGTGTTTTTCAAGGGAACCAATGACCGGAACTTCATAGTGGAAGTGGTTCAGGAAGACTAAATAGCCTCCGGAGCGGCACACTCGCTTCATTTCCAGGATGACCTTGATTGGATCAGGCACAGTAGAAATGAAGTAAGTGGCCAGGACTCGGTCGAAGCTGTTATCTGCAAACTCAAGCTGGGTGGCATCCATTTTGAAGAGTTGGACATGATGACTGTTTAAGGCGCCAATCCGCTTACGAGCGTGGTTTAGCATTTTCAGAGAGAGATCAATCGCAGTGACCTGGATGTTCCGGGGCAGTAGGGGAAGGGATAGCCCTGTTCCAATTCCCACCTCTAAGAGTTGAGCTCCAGGGAAGAGATCAAGAAGCTCTGAAGCGATCTCTCGCCCATTGTGAAAAACCTTGCCGAAGAGCAGGTCGTAAAATGTGGAATAACGATTGTACAGCTTCTCGACATATTCGGTGGTCACAGATCTCGCCTCCCTAGGGTGGCTTATTCTAGCATTTTCTCCGCATCCCCCCAAGTAATTTGACGAAGCTGAAATTGGAAAGCAGATGCAGGACGGTTTGTGGGGCTTATCCGCCGACTGAAATTGAGGGATTTTGCAATCGTGCTCGGGTCCTATCCAGGGGTCGAGCCACCAACACTTGAGATGCCGCCCGATCCGTATCAGGGCGTTGTTTGGTCGCCCCCGCCCGAAGCGTGGACAGTTGCTCTCTTGGCCGACAATCGAGGATTGGAGAGCCAGTTGAAGATCCAGCGAACTGCCCGGTCCACATCGTCCATATAAGAATAAATGGATGGGAGGATGATCAGCGTGAGAAAGGTGGATGTGGTTAACCCACCGAATACGGCCAAGCTCACCGGTGCCCACATCCCTGAAGCACTGCCGGGACCCCTGCCGCCCCCGCGGCCTCCACCGGCTCCGGTCAGTTCGGGCGATAATATAAAGGGCAAGGTGAGAGGCAGCAAGCCGAACAGAGAGGTGCAGGCGGTCATCAGGATGGGTCTGAGACGATCCTTGCCACCCTGCACGATTGCCTCATTACAACTCAGCCCACTGCGACGCAAAAAGTTGATATGGTCTACCAGAATGATTCCATTGTTGACCACGATGCCGAACAGAATCAGGATGCCCAGGTAGGCATTTTGACTCAGGGCGGTGTTGGTCATATTGAAAAGCAGCGCTACTCCAATGATCGAGAAGGGTACCGTGAAAAGTATGGTCAGCGGGTGGAGGAAGCTTTCGAATAGTGCAGCCATGATGATGTACATCAAGATGATGGCCAAAACGATGGCAAAAAGGCTGTCCTCCTCACTCTGACGTGCATCCCGCCAGTTTCGACCCATTCGCCAGGAATAACCAGCGGGGAGACCAGTGTTGGCCAGGACTTCTTGAATATCCTGTGATATGAAGAAAGTTCCACCTTCTCCTGTATCGGCTACAACGCTGACAATTGCCTTGCGATCGTTGCGCCGAATAGAGATGGGCCCTTTGTTGTATGAATAGCTGACCACCGTATGTAAGGGCACCAGTTCGCCCTGTCGGTTCTCCAGATTGAGATTGAGCAGCTCCTGTAACTTGACCTCGTTGCTTCCCTTCAGCTGAAGGATGATGTCGATTTCACCCGTTCTGCCTTTGAATCGGGTCGCGGCCCGAGTGCTGAGCGCCGAGCTGATGGTCCGGGCAACGGCAAGAGAAGAAAGACCAAGTTGTTCAATCTTTCGGCGGTCCACGGTCAAGTGGATT
>JALLOL010000031.1 GCA_027717875.1 Acidobacteria bacterium AH-259-L09
GTTACTGGTGCAAATCCAGGTGCTGGGAAGCTGAATGACAGCGGTGTGGGCGGCGTTCAAATGGCCGATGTCTCTGTCGATGTGGAAACAGGCCTGGTCAAGATCAACAAGATGGTTGCCGTGCAGGATTGTGGCTTGATCATTGACTTGAAGACTGCGGAGAGCCAGGTTTATGGAGCACTGATTATGGGGATCGCTTACGCGCTTTCGGAAGAGAAAATCGTCGATCCCGTGACGGGGCGCATCCTCAATGCCAATATGGAGTTTTACAAGCTGCCGGGCGTTGGCGACATAGGCGAGTTGGTGGTGCACATGATGAAGGGGCGCCGTTACGATGAGCGGGGTGTGATCGGTTTGGGTGAGCCGCCGGTCATCTCACCCGGTGCTGCTATCGGTAATGCGGTAGCCAACGCCATCGGTGTGAGAGTACCCTACTTGCCCGCCACGCCGGATCGCGTACTGAGCGCTCTGGAGAAAGGAGGGATGGCCTGATGCAAGCCTTTGAGTATGTGAGTCCTGCCACAAAGCAGGATGCTGTCAAGTTGCTGGCCGGTGCCGGTGCGGAAAGCGCGGTGTTGGCCGGTGGAACAGACTTGCTGAGCTTGATGAAGGACTATGTTATAGCGCCGAAACGGGTTGTGAATATCAAGTCCATCAAAGAGCTTCAAGGGATCCGCTATGATTCAAGACGAGGACTGAAACTAGGCGTCCTCACCACGCTCGACCAACTGCTGGCCGACAAGAAGATCAAGCAGGAGTATTCGTCGCTCTGGCAAGCAGCCCAAGGAGTCCGCAGCCCCCAAATTCAGAACATGGGAACGGTTGGAGGTGACCTCTGCCAAAGACCTCGATGTTGGTATTATCGAAACGGATATGGTCTGCTGGCCATGCAAAATGGGAAATCCATGGTGCTCGAGGGAGACAACCGTTACCATGCGATCCTGGGGAATACCGGTCCGGCTTATTTCGTGAACGCCTCCAGCTTGGCTCCAGCTTTAATCGCACTGGGTTCAAGACTCAAGATTTTTGGACCCGACGGCGCTCGGGAAGTTGATTTGCAGGATTTTTACCTGATTCCAACCAAGCAGGGAGAGAGGGAGTACAAACTGGCAGCAGCAGAAATTGTGACCGATATCCTTGTCCCTCCGGCTTCAAGGCGAAACAATGCCACCTATGAGGTACGGCAGAAGGAAGCTCTTGATTGGCCTTTGGCAGCGGCGGCCGTAGCGCTGCAGATGGATGGAAACCGAGTCAAGACTGCTCGAGTTGTTCTGGGACACGTCGCCCCCATTCCCTGGAGGGCCCCCCAAGCGGAGAAGTTTCTGGCCGGCAAAACAATTGGTGAGGATGTCGCTGAGAGGGCGGGAGAAGCTGCCGTAACCGGAGCGAGGCCACTGAGTGGAAATAAATACAAAATCCGGCTAGCTCGCGTGGCGGTCAAAAGAGCCATCCTGCGGGCCACGGGTACGGAGGTTTAACCATGTCTACAAGCCCGAAATTATTGAGAAACCGGTGCCGGCGTTTGCGTTCGAAGGGAATGTTTATCGATGTTGAGCCCGATCCCACAGTTCCCGATATGAATGACGGGTGCTTCTGGTGTACCCATACGATGAATGCTCTGGGACCGGATGGGAAGGGGGCCGACGACGAGAGTTGCCACCCGGGACGCTCATGCTATGAGCCTGTGTAGGGAATAAGGGAACTTCTTTTTCACTCGACCGCTCAGGCTCGAGCTTCCGTTTGAAGTTCTGTTCAAAACTTTGATAGCATAAATAAGAAGGTCTGAAATCATAAACATGGAGGTAGACGAAAGTTAAAATGAGAAAAGTATTCTTCAGTTTGATCCTCGCCGTTGTGCTGTTGGCCCCCTTAAGCGCTGCGGACGCGACGATCGTGGGAGACTATGTGGAAGCGCGGACTGCAGATGTCTATACCGGTTCCTGCTTTGCCAACGCTGAAGTCAACCTCACCGGCCAGGAAGCAATTATGGCGTGGCGTGTTCGCCAAGGCAGCTGGAGCGGTGTTTCTCTTGACGGACTCAGTGTTGTGGCCGTCATCAAGGCCAATGCGACACTGGGAGATCCTTTCGCCAATCCACTGCCGGCTCGCTCACTCATCGTGGTGGATGATCGGGCAAGTCAGGAGCAGAAGCGGGCATTGGCGGGATTTGCACAGTCGATGGCAGGTGATCTCCTGGAGAACGTCGTGTCTGTGCAGGCCGCCGAAATTGATATGGCCTTGGATCGGAGCAGCAACTCTGTGAGCCTGCGAGCAGGGGATGTCATCACCATTAAAACCCGAGCCTTAACCCCAAAAGATCTGATGTGTGGCAATGAAGAGGTCTACTATCCGCCCCTGACGGAAGTTTCCGAGGCCGTTCCAGCCTTCAGTTTGCAGCACGAGTTTCGCGGAGAGGGGCTGGACAGTACCTGGAGCAGTCCCGGAAGACGGAGTGCCTTTATCGGTACCTTTTCGCGCTGAGCCGAGACAGGGACTAGCAGATCCAACAGCGGAAAACCTGACAGCAATTCAAACAGAGGTCTGTCTCAGTCAACTGACTTGACGGGTTCATTGAATCGACAGTCTTCAAATCATTTTTGCATGGCAGCTAAAAGATTAGTCATCTTTTTGTCTTGCACCTTTGCCTTTCTGCTCTTTTCGTCTGCTTTGGGGGCGCAAAACCCGCAGCTGGAGAGGATCGATTCACCACCTCCGGCAGATGTTTCCGAAACCGTTCGCCAGTCGCTAAACTCGTCGGGACTGCGGGTCACTGCAAATGGGTCGGTCTTGGGCGAATTTTGGTTTTCTCGAGAGATTCCCTTAAAGGAGGCGGAGTCCGAAGAAGCGCTGGGGGTTGCTTTTGGGAAGTTGAGGGAGAGTGCCCTGGTGGGTGTGGTCCATTTTCCCGAGAGGTGGTCCGATTACAAAGACAAACCAGTCCCCGGTGGAACCTATACGCTGCGCTACGGAATCCAGCCGGCCGATGGAGATCATATGGGAATGTCTTTTTATCGCGACTTTCTCTTCCTGATTCCCAGCTCCGAGGACGGAAACCCCGAAACTGCTTACGGCTCTGAGCAATTGGTGGACCTCAGCACCAAAGCCTCAGGAACGGACCACCCGGCAATTCTAAGCCTCTTTCCCCTCTACGAGGAGGTGGCGGAGCCCAGATTGCTGAAAAATGAAATGGATCAATGGACACTCGCAGTCCCGCTGGGCTCCCTGACCTTGGGCCTTGTGATCCTGGGCCACGGAGAGACTGAGGGTCTGTAGGCCAGCTGTCAGTTGTCAGCTGAAAAGAGCCTTCCTACCGCCCAGGTCACGGCCGTTCCTATTACCACAGTCACGGCCGTTCCGATGAGCACATACCAGGTCCAGGCCACCGCATCGCTGAGATGAACGGCCAGCATTGTAATCAGTCCGGCGACCATGCCGGCCAGGGCTGCTCCCTCTCGAATTCGGGTGGTCCAGATCCCAAGAAGGAAGACCCCCAGGATCGTCCCCATGGTAATGCTGGTAATGGTGAGCCCCACTTCCAACACCTCGCCCCAGTTGCGAGCCAGCATGGAGATACTAATGAGAATCACTCCCCAAGCCAGTGTAAACATTCGGGAGACTTTCAAATAGTGATCCTGTGGGGCCTCCGGGACAAGATAGTTTTTGTAGAAATCGTTCACGGATGAGGAGGCCAGAGAATTCAGGGAACTGCTTAAAGTAGACATGGCGGCTGCAAAGATGGCAGCGATAATCAGACCGGACACGCCCGCAGGCATTTGCTCAACAATGAAGATCGGAAATATTCGATCGCTTTGAGCCAGCTCTCGGCCCAGAGGAAAGTGTTGGTAGAAGGCGTACAGCATCACTCCAATCACGAGAAATAGGAAGAACTGAAAAAAGACCACCACGCCACTGAGGATCACCGCTGCCTGACTCCCCCGTTTGCTGCCACAGGCAAGATATCGCTGGACCATCATCTGGTCGGTGCCGTGAGTTGCAAAGGTCAGGAAAGCACCTCCCAGAAGCCCTGCCCAAAACGTATAGGCGAGATCAAAACTCGTGCTGAAATCGAGAAACTGAAACTTGTGCCCTGGCGCCGCCAGGCTGGTCACTTCAGGCCAGCCGCCCGGGATCCGTTCCAGGATAATTGTGAAGGCCAGGAAAGCACCTGCCAGATAAATGATGAGCTGGATGACATCATTCCAGACAACAGCCCGCATTCCTCCGTAAAAGGTGTAAACGATAGTAACCACACCAATGATGATCACGGTCCAGATGTCCGATATATCGCTGACCACGGACAAAACCAGAGCCGTGGCGAAAAGTCTCACCCCATCGGCAAGAGCGCGACTGGCTTGAAAGAGAAAGGCGGAGAAGTTTCGGACTTTTCCTCCAAATCGAAAATTCAAAAGCTCATAGGCGGTGTGGATCTCTCCTTTGAAATAGGAGGGAATGAGGAAAAAACTCACCAATATTCGTCCGAAAAAATAACCGATGACCACCTGCAGAAAGGTCAGATTTCCGGTATAGGCGATGGCCGGAGCCCCGATGAAAGTAAGCGTGCTGGTCTCTGTGGCTACGATGGAAAAAGATATGGCCCACCAGGGCATCCTCTTGCCGGCCAGGAAGTAGTCATTGATATTCTTCTGTCCGCGCCCGATGAGGGTGCCGAAAATTGCGCTTCCGATGAGATAGGCAAAGAGCACACCGTAATCGAGGGCGGTGAATCCCATGAGGCTCCATCCTCAGTGCTGGCCGCTCAATAGTCAAGCTGTTGAGCTATTGAGCTGTGCGCGGTCGAGCGGAAGGTCTTGTTCCGGATGGCGTGGACGGTAGAGTGCGGTGACGCCCATCCCCTACGTCAACGTTCGATTCGAAAAATCTACGAACTCAGCCTCGGTATCCGCAAAGACCTGTATGGGCAAGGGGAGAAGCACGGCGCCCGTCTGTTGTCCTGTCGGCCGCCAGCGGGTGGTGCGAAACGGCTACCTGCCGGAACGGGAGATCCAGACTGGTCTTGGCGGCATCAAGGTGCGGGTCCCGAGGACTCGGGACCGGAACCCTGGTGGCGAATCAGAGGAGGCGATCCGCTTCCGATCGAGCCTAGTTCCACCTTACCTGCGGCGCAGCAAGAGCGTCGAGGATCTTTTGCCACTACTCTATTTGAAAGGTATCGTCTACACTGAAGGCCCTACTGCGCGAGTTTAGAACTGGCCAAACGATTCAAGCTTACCCCTTCTTCGGCTGCCTGCATGGCCAATCGCCGGTGAACCTCAGGAGGAACCCTGACGACGAACTTTCCGCTATAGTTCTTGCCCACAATAGGCTCCGGCACCTTCTCGCCCGCCTTCTTCATGTCGGCAATGACATCAGCCACGACCTTTCGAATGCCCTTCAGGGCAGCCTCCGGTGTCTTTGCGAGCCAGCTTAGGCTCGAAAACTCGGCACACAGACCGACATATTCGCCGTCGTCATCAGACCACGTTACGCGATAGGTGTAGCGGTCATTTTTCAGAGCCATCTTCCGCCTCAAGCCTTTCTATGGCCTTCAGGACTTGTTTGACCTGGTAGGCCTTTGCTTTGCCCTTTGAGTTCTGAATGTTGACCCTCGGGTCACCTTGCCAGGGTGTCTTGTAGACGCGATGGCTGGTGCCGGCCTGACGCGGTTTACCGAAGAAATGGTCGCAGACCTTACTGAGATCGGAGAAGCGAACTCCTTTGGGGTTGCTTCTCATCTTGGCCAGGAGTTCGTTGATCTGCGCCATGCACTATAGTATCAATATTGATACTGATCGTCAATCAGATTTAGGGAGCCGCGGCATGTTTTCACCGCACGCTGGGTGATGGACTCGTCGATGTGATGACGTCCTTGCTCTCCGGTGTTCCGGTTCCTCCACCTGCGAGCCTAAGGGGGGGAGAACACGATTATCAGCCTGGTCTGATATCATCCCGATCATGGGGCTGAGGATTTTTCTGACGACCGGGTGAAATAGTCCTATTTTCGGTCTGTGGGTAACAAATCAAAATGACCGGTTGGTTATGGGACACTATTGCAGATTTTGCAGGAGACGCAGAGCGAATGAAAAGTTTTCCGGCAAGGGACATAACAACCACATTTGTAAGGATTGTCAAAAGATGCCTCGGCAAGAGCGAGAGTACATTCAGATAACAGAGGAACCTCCGTTTGAGGAGTTGTTCGAAAAACACGTTCGCTTGTCTATGTAAAGTGTCTGATCGAAAGTCAATTCTGCCCAAGAAAAGGGGTCGCGCCGCCTCGAAGGCCCTGGAACGTAAGCCGGTCTTTCGCGGATGGAAAACGACCGACGAGGAAGAAATCGAGCGGCGGCGTCTTCGCGCCTCTATCGAGCCCATCATTGTCGAGCGTCTGGAGCCTCAGCAGCCCTTTTACGGGACGTACCGCACCCGCTCCAAAGTTGGGGACAGGTCCTACTTGGTGGAAATTTGCTCGCTGAGGGATCTCAACAATTCCTGCGAATGTCCTGATTATAGAGTAAACGGACTTGGCACCTGTAAGCACATTGAGGCGGTGCTGACCGGCTTGCGTCAGGGCCGAGTCCGGCTCTTTGCTCGAGCGGCCCGGGACGGTTCGCCTCGAATTGAAGTCTTTCTTTCCTCTGGAGTAACGCAGCAGGTTCGAGTCGCTTGGTCCGCGCAAGCGTCGGCTAGAGCCAGGAAGCTTCTGGCTCCTTTTTTCTCAACCAGTGACGTTCTTCTTGCCGACCCGATTAAAGCGATACCGACTATAAAACGATCGCTCGCCGACGCGCCTGATGGCGTCCGCCCCGAGATTCGTCTCGCACGGGATGTGGAAGCATGGGTTTCCGTGCTCCGTCGTCGCGACGAGCGTCTTCGAGCTAAAGAGGATTTTATGAGAGATGTCGAGGCTGGCAAGCGCAGTCTCGATTTCCTGAAGTATCCGCTTTATCCGTACCAGCAAAAGGGGATGCTTCATCTTGCCTTTGCCGAGCGCGTCCTGTTGGCTGACGACATGGGATTAGGGAAGACCGTCCAGGCCATTGCGGCCTGTGAACTCCTTCGCCAGATTCGCAACATTGAGCGTGTGCTTGTAGTTTGCCCGGTGTCTCTCAAAGCGGAATGGGAGGAGCAGATTGCGAAGTTCACAGGATTGCGGTCACGCGCTATTTGGGGGCCGCGTGCACAGCGACTCAAGCTCTATCGACAGTCCTCTTTCTTCTACCTGACCAATTACGAACAGATTCGCAGTGACGTCGATGAGATTAGTCAGATCATAGCACCGGATGTCATCATTCTGGACGAAGCCCAGCGCATCAAGAACTGGCAAACCAAGACGGCAAAGGCCGTCAAAAGGTTATCGAGCCCCTATGCCTTTGTCCTGACCGGAACTCCGTTAGAAAACCGAATCGACGAAATCTATTCGATTGTTGAGTTCCTCGACCCACAGCTTCTGGGTCCGCTCTTCAGGTTTAACCGCGACTTCTACGATTTGGACGAGCGCGGTCGACCTCAGGGTTACAAGAACCTCGACCAACTGCGTCGTCGTATCCGTCCCCTCATGTTGCGCCGGCGCAAGGATGAGGTGGAAGATCAGCTACCCGGGCGAATCCTCAATAACTACTTCGTCACCATGGAGTCCGAGCAACAAGTTCGCTACGACGAGTATAGCACTCGGGTGGCAAGACTGCTGGCCATAACCAGGCGTCGACCTCTCACCCGGGAAGAAGGGGAGAAGCTTCAAAAGTGGTTGGCCTGCATGCGCATGATCTGTGACAGTCCGTTTATTCTGGATATGGACTGCCGGATTTGTCCGAAGCTCAGTGAGCTGGAAAGTGTTCTCGAAGACCTCCTGCAGTCCGACGGAAGTAAAGTTCTGGTTTTCTCCGAGTGGGAAAGGATGCTTCAACTGGTGCGCCAACTGGCTGAAGAAATGGGGCTGGGTTTTGCGTGGCACACCGGCTCGGTCCCGCAGAAAAAGCGGCGTCAGGAGATTAACCGTTTTAAGAGCGATCCAGGTTGCCGTCTATTCTTGTCCACTGATTCCGGGAGTACTGGCCTGAATCTTCAGGTTGCGAACGTGGTTGTGAACCTTGATCTTCCCTGGAATCCGGCCAAACTGGAACAGCGCATCGCCCGCGCCTGGCGCAAATACCAAACGAAGACGGTGAGTGTCGTCAACCTGATTTGTGAAAACAGCATCGAGCACCGTATGCTCGGATTGCTGGCTCAAAAGCAGCAGCTTGCCGACGGCGTTCTGGACGGGCGTGGTGATCTGAAATCGATGCAGCTGCCGTCAGGGCGAGCCGCCTTCATCGAGCGTCTGGAAGCTCTCATGGGCATGGATCTTCAAAAGGTGGCAGCGCCTACAGGAGAGCGACTTGAGCCCACAAGGCCCCTGGTGACCGACCCCTACGAGGTATTTGGCGACAACATGGTGGCGCGTCTGGCCGACCGCTTGCTGCTGCTCGATTCGCGCGAAAATAGTGAGGGACACACCACTTTACTGGCAGTGGTTGACGGTCAGGCAGAACAATTCAGACCTCTGACTGAAAAGTTGTTGCGCGAAAGCTTCGCTGCAGCCAACAGCCCTGCCAACGAAAGACCCTTGCTGGAACTCGTTGATCGAACCACCTATGAAACAATCCAGCGCCTGATCGATTCCGGCCTCTTGAAGGCAAACACAGAATCGGTCCGTCAAATTCATCGAAGTTCAGCTTTCTCGACCACGGATTCCAGGGTCAATGAGCAACGACGCAAAGAAGCTCAAAAGATCTTTTCACAGGCTGATCGTAAGATGCGCATGGCCGCGCTGTTGGCCGATGGGGGATTTGCCATTGAAGCGGTGCCGCCCCTATGTGAGGCTATCGACTCGGCCTTAAAAGCTTTGGCCTGTCTGGAGGGTGAAGAGATCACGATGCCGGAAGGGGAGGTGTCGCTCAACTTCATCCAGTCACGTCTTGTCAGCCGCGGAAAGCTTTCCGATGATGCGCTGTCCGTAGTAGCCAGAATGCACCAGAGTGCCCGCGAAGCTGGAGAATTAGACGAGAATGGGGCGCAGGACCTCATCAAATCAGCCAAACCAGTCTTTGATCATGTCCACGTCACCATGAATAAAGCGGCCCTCAGCTAGGAAATATGCGCCGCCCCCCGGATCGAGGGGTGTGAGTCCAAGAATTGCCCTCTCAAGAACCCGACCTGCCTGTCCTCCAAAATTAAAAGCGGAGATGTAGATATTGTCCTGAGACATTGCGACATGTCGAATTTCCTGACAAATAGCGGTTGACAGCGGACAGGACGAGGAATAAGGTTATGTACGGAAAGTGGTACAGGAGGAAATCTGATGGAAACGCTTACTGCAACCGAAGCACGGCGGAGGCTTTTCACCCTGCTGAAGCGATCGGTCCGGGGACATCAGCAGTTTCGGATTACACACAAGGAGGGCGATGCCATCCTTCTCTCCCAGGAGGACTATGAGAGTTTGCTGGAAACGCTGGAACTTCTCTCCACGCCGGGGCTGCTGAAGAGCGTGCGCCGAGCCCGCAGGGAGATTGCCCGAGGTGAGACTTATTCACTGGAAGAAGTGTTAGGCGCTCCATGAAGCCTCCTTGGGAGGTCCGGTTCACGAGGGAGGCTAAAAAGGATGTCGAACGCCTACCCTCCAAGCTTCAGGCCAAGCTGCGAGATATCCTTGCCGAGGTCTTGGCGCGGAACCCCTACGAGGGAAAGAAACTCCTCGGCGATCTGGCCGGAAGCTATTCCTACAAGCTCACCTACAAAGACCGTATCGTGTATAGCCTCGATGAGGAACGCCGGATAATCTACATTGAGCGCGCAAGGACCCACTACGGTGAGTAACGCGGAAACCTTTGTTTTGCTTCCTACCATGACCAGGATCTCAAGTTCCGCTTATCGTTTGACGACAAAGTGAGAAGTAATGTAATGTGTTACCTGGAGGCGCCAGGTTGCGCATCTCACGATTTGAGTGGGATGATGGAAATATACTACATCTCGGGCTGGGTCACGGTATTGAGCCAGAAGAAGCCGAGGAGGTATTCGCGGTCGCACCGCTTTTCCGCAAGACAAAACGAGGTCACTACGCCGCTTTTGGTCCGGCGCTCTCGGGTCGTCTCCTGGTCATTGTATTTGAGAGGAAAGCGAAGGGCCTTGTTCGAGTGATCACAGGGTGGGACATGGATGCCGCTGAGCGGCGTTACTACCAGCGGCATCGGAAAGGTTGACAATCAGAAAAAAGGCCACCAAGGTAAAGGAAAATCTGGCGGAATATTACGATCGTCACAGGGTATTGGGTGAAATCCAGGACAGTCCCGTAGAGTTCTCCTTAGAAGAAGAATTACGTGCACAAATCTTGGGCGGAAAGAGGAGGAGAAGGCTCCAGAACATTTCCATCAAACTGGATCCAGCTCAAATCCAAGCACTTCGCAAAATTGCCACGATGAAATCGATTCCCTACCAAACTCTCATCCGGCAGTGGTTAGCTGAAGGTATCCGCAAGGAGCTCCTTAAACCGAACAACTGAGCAACCGAAGATAAGCGGTGAAGACAGACGCGTCTGGTTCGGCCTTCTTCCGACTCCATCTTCTGGGACGATGTGCTTACCTATCCAGATTTCAAGTCACCAAGCCCGCTGGCTAAAGCCCTGTACTGGCATGGGGAACGGCATGGTCACGCCGTTCACGCCGGTTGCTTAAGAGAGCTTCTTACTGGCATATACTAAAGGTGATACCAGTTCTCGAATAAAGGGAGGATCCTGTTATGTCCAAGGTGCTGTCACTCAAACTGCGGGACGAGATATTCCGGGAGGCGGAGGAGATTGTCAACGAGGGCCATCGTAGCAGGAACGCCTACTTCAATGAGGCCATCCACTTTTACAACAAGCTGTGGAAGCGCAAGCTGTTGAAGCAAGCAATCGCGAAGGAGTCTGCCCTGGTGGCACAGGACTCCATGGAGGTGCTTGAAACCTTTGAGCAGTTGGAAGATGAAAGCTTGGAAAGATCTCTCGTGCCAGTCGAGAGAGGTTGGCCGAAAGGATCCGTATCATTCTCGGATAGGAGCGCCTGAGGGGTTCGGAGGAGCTGCATGCACAACTTCGGGACAGTTGAACCGACTAGGTTTTTCGAAGGAGTGTCCAAAAGCCACGCGGGTCTGTAATCGCAAGATCGGTAACCTTATCTCTTACAGCAAGCAGATCCTGGTCGCCCGTGACAAGAACATCAGCAGCGCTCGCCAGCGCTGAGGCCGGTACCCACAGATCGGCTGGATCGCGCAAAGACACGGGAGGTGTTTTTTCAGGGCTGGGCACGACTTTATGCCGGCGAAGTAGTCCAATAATGTCACTGACAGCTTGCCCGGGCAAACCAAGCTTCTCAATCAATACCTGCTGCAATTCTTGAAGAACCACTTCCCCAGTGACGAGCTCATGCTTGACCAGAACTTCTCTCAAGAGATCGGCGCACAGACCTCGGGTTGCAAAGGCGCTCACCAAGACGTTGGTGTCAAGGAACACTCTCAAGACACTTCTCTGAAGATGTCCTCATCCGTTAAATATCCTCGTGCTTCAGCAAACGTAAACATTCAGTGAACCCCATTATTCATTTCCCCTAAATTCTACCTACCCCCTACCCCTGCCTCAGGTCTGGTGGAACAGATTCTGCTGGACACACGAGCCCTTACTTCGTAAAATGTCCGTATGCTCGTTGCGGAAAGGGAGACTTTTCCTGAAATTATTGAATTACGCCAACAAGCCCATTATTGGCAGGCACAACACGCTCGAGCTGCTGAACGTGAGGCCGTTTGGAAGGAAAAGGCACTTAGGCTCGAGGCGGTGGTTCGACAGCAATCCGCTCAGATCAAGGAGTTGACCCAGCAGTCGGAAGCACTCCAAGCCAAGCTGGTATTACTGCAACAGCTGCACTTCGGAAAGAAAACCGAGAAGACAGAAAACCGAGAGCCGGAATGCAGTGCGGCTCCGGAACCGGATTCCAGAGAAGGCGACAGTCGCAGTCGACGCCAACGAGGCAAGCAACCGGGAACAAAGGGCAATGGGCGAAAACTCCACCTGAATCTACCCGTTGAAGAGGTGGTTCATGATCTGCCGGATGGCAAGCGTTACTGTTCGGTATGCGGAAAGTCCTTTACCGTAATCGCCAACACGGAGGACTCCGAAGAGATCGATTGGCAAGTCATCCTAAGACGTCGCATACACAAGCGCAAGAAATATCGCCGCAACTGCAACTGTGACGGCGCTGCCATCATCACAGCGCCCCCTGCCCCAAAACTGATTCCCAAAGGGAAGTTCAGCTGTGAATTTTGGTCAAGGCTTATCTTGGACAAGTTTCTCTTGCAGAGGCCTCTGTATCGTATTTGCAACATGCTGCAATGGGAAGGGCTTGCCGTTTCTCAAGGCACACTGACCGGGGGCTTGAAGCGAATAGGTGAGCTTCTGCAACCGATCTATACGCTTATTCTGGAACGAAGCCGCTCGGCGAACCACTGGTTCATGGATGAAACCCGCTGGATGGTTTTTGCCGAGATTGAGGGGAAAATCGGCCACCAATGGTGGCTGTGGGTCGTTGTTACCTCAGATACCTGCTCCTTTATTTTGGATCCCTCCCGCTCCTCGGATGTGCCACGAGCCCACCTGGGACAAGACGCGGAGGGCATTATCAACGCCGACCGCTATGCAGCCTACAAGAAGCTGGGAGGACTTATCCACATCGCCTACTGCTGGACTCACGTACGGCGGGATTATCTCAGGATTCGAGACGGCCAGCGACAACTTCGATCCTGGGCAAGGCAATGGGTGCAGCGCATCAATGATCTGTTCCGGCTCAATGCCCAGCGCCTCAGGGTAAGATCGGACCGGGAAGCCTTTCGCCTCAGAGACCGGGCATTGCGTGATGCCCACGCCGCAATGCAGCAGACCTGGCATCGCCAATTGGCCGGCGGAAACCTACATGCGGCTCAGAAAAAAGCCTTGCATAGTTTGCGCAACCACTGGGAGGGTCTGTCGATCTTCCTGGATAATCCGGACGTTCCCATGGACAACAGCGAGTCGGAGCGGCAATTGCGTAATTCGGTGGTAGGACGGAAAAACTACTATGGCAGCGGCTCGATCTGGAGCGGGATGTTAACGGCTGTCCTTTTCACCCTCTTGCAGACCCTTCTGAAAAACGGCCTCAATCCTCGGATATGGCTATTGGACTATTTCGAAGCCTGTGCGAAAAACGGCGGTCGTGCCCCAGACCCACTCGACAAGTTTCTTCCTTGGAACTTCTCCCACCGGCGATACACAGGGAGGCCTCCATGAGTGCAAAGGTGCCTCTTCGTTACTGCGGTCGTCAATTTACCGCTGAGGAAATCGATCTTATCCGGGAACTGATGGCATCCGAGGCCAAGCCCAATCGCGCTGAACTTTCTCGAGTCGTCTGCGATGAGCTGGGCTGGCTGTGTGCCAACGGTCGCCGCAAGGATATGTCCTGCCGTGTCGCCATGCTGCGCATGGAAAAAGACGGTTTAATCACCCTGCCACCGCCACTGACAGTAAACGGCAATGGCCGCAACCGCCCCGGGATCACCCCTCATAGCGATCCCAGGGAACCCCTCACGCTTCCGGCCGGGGCTTTGGGTCCACTCCTGTTCCGTGCCGTCCATACACCAAAAAGCTCATCCCTGTGGAACGAAATGATCGAGCGTTACCATTACTTGGGCTATAAGCCTCTCCCCGGCCAACAGATGCGCTATCTAGTCTTTGCGGGTATCTATCTCGTGGCCTTACTTGGCTTCGGAGCTGCGGCCTGGAAGGTAGCTCCCCGTGACCTCTATATCGGTTGGACGCCCCAACAGCGTGAACGAAACCTACATCTGATCGTCAACAACGCCCGTTTCCTGATCCTGCCTTGGGTCACCTCTAGAAATCTTGCTTCACGTATCCTGGCAGGCGTCGCAAAAATCCTGCCCTCCCATTGGGAAAACAGGTATAACTGTCGACCTGTCCTGCTGGAAACCTTCGTCCAAAAAGATTTGTTTGCAGGCACCTGCTATCGTGCCGCAAATTGGATTCACCTCGGGGTATCTCAAGGACGAGGAAAGTGCGATAAACAACACCGATTCCCTGTGCCTGTCAAAAATATCCTCATCTATCCTCTGCATAAAAACTTCAGTCACATTCTAAAATCGGAAAAATGACGCCTTATTGGGGGGTTCACTGAATGTTTACCAGCAAACGGCATCACCCGACGCCTTAACTCCTCAAATATCAGGACATTGAGCTGCCGCCTAAGAGCCTCTCTGATGACCTCACTCCGATTTCGTCCAGACCGACCACAGACAGTGTCAAGCATGCGCTCAAGATCCTCATCGACTCGGACGGTAATGGTGCTTTTCATGTTATACAATGTAATACAAACAGACAAATGATGGCACGAGGGTTGTCATGAGCGGGTGGGGCTCACCTTTGCTCCAGAACTGGTGCGGGACGTGTACGTTGGAGCCAAATTCGTGAATGGAGTTCGTGTAGATCGAGTGAACCAAGTGGAAGCCGCCTGAGCCGATTTACCGGGAGCCTTTCCTCGACATCCCTTCCTGAACGGCCCCACTCAGGGCCCTGAGAAAAGCCAGCAGAGATTTTTTCTCTTCAGCTGTGAGGTGCAGAGGGCGCAGCTCAGGGTCCAGGTAGGGATTCGGGTTTCCACCTCGGTTGTAAAACTCAATGACCTCTTCGAGCGTGGGCAGGCTGCCGTCATGCATATACGGAGCCGTCCGGGCGATTTCGCGCAAGGTGGGGGTCTTGAAGGCTCCTTGATCCTTTTTTTTGCCCGTCACCTCAAAGCGGCCTGGATCGAGCAGTTCGCCATCTCGCCAGGCGATGCCGGTGTTATGGAAGCGCTCGTCCGTAAAGTTGGGCCCAACGTGGCAGGCCGAGCAATTGCCGTTGCCGCGAAAGAGGCGCAGCCCCGCGCGTTCTTTCTCCGATAAGGCCTCACGATCGCCGTAAAGATAGCGGTCAAAAGGTGAGTCGCCGGTAAGGATCGTTCGCACGTAGCTCGCCAGGGCTCGGGCCAGATCTTCGCCATGAATCTGGCGCTGGAAAGCTTTCTGAAACTGCTTGCGGTAGGCCCGCTTGCGCTTCAATCGGGAGACGGCTTCCTCCACCGTCATATCCATTTCCTTTGCGCTCTGGATCGGTTGCATCACTTGCTCTTCCAGCGTCGGGATGCGGCCGTCCCAGAAAAATGACCTCCCATAAGCGCGATTGACCAGCGTGGGGACGTTGCGATTACCCTGGCGGCCAAACACGCCGACGGCCGTGGCTTTCCCGTCCGCAAAGCCGCGCGCGGGCTGGTGGCACTCGGCGCATGAGAGGCTGCGGTCGCGGGAAAGCAGC
>JALLOL010000310.1 GCA_027717875.1 Acidobacteria bacterium AH-259-L09
ATCCAAAAGGTTGAGGTAATTCGATTTGAGGGAGAGCACATTAACTGACCTTCGTCACCTGTTGAAGCTGATGGCAGAGGCCTCTTGCGGTGTTAACTTTCCATAATATAAATGGAACATGATTCCAGGCACTTCAAGAAAATTTTTGGGGAAATTTTCAAGTAAGAGTGGGACTTTTGTCAGTATTGTCAGTGGCTCATCTAAGGTTGGCGCAGTAACTGGGCAAAACTCAATTCATGCCCATCGGGGTCTTTGAGGTGAAAGAAACGCTCACCCCACTCACCATCCCTGGGAGGTTCAGGCTCCAAGCCGCTTTGCTTCAGTGTGCTGTATAGCGAGTCCACTTCCTTCACTCGCAGGATGACACGGCCCCACCATTTTCCAGCCTCGGAGCCGGTCAGTATGAGGTTGATGAAGCCTTCACCGGCACGAAAACTTGTAAAGCTGGCATGCTCTCCTCCATATAGAGGTTCCAATCCGAGCTTTTTGTAGAAGTCCACGGATCGAGCCATGTCCTGGACGGCCAGTGTCACGGCACTGATGTGTTGTATTTTCATGAGGGTGAGTATAGCTGTAATGGAAAGTTCCTCTAGGTCTCTACTATGGAACTGCCAAAACTGACAAAAGGGGGGGTGTGAAGTTTGTCTGCCTATTAGGGCTCCAAGCCCATACCCGCAGCAGGTCGGTGAAGCGAGGGTCGTTTTGCTCCGTGCAGCTGGTTTCCGCGCCAGTCCGGCTCTGTCCACCCGGAAAGCACTGGAGGGACGAGAGCCTCCGACCTCACTCTTGCGCTTGCGGTTGCATCATCCAGATGTTGCCGGTGAGCTCTTCCAGGGTAAAGACGATCTTGTCGCGGGCCACCGACAACTTAAGCGCCGCAGGGCTCAGAGTCGCCATCGAGCGCCCGCTCCGGTGGAGATGACGGACAGGAAAGGCGGATTTCACGGGACGTTTGCTTGGCGGATCCAAAGGCTGTGCCCAGATACAGCGGAACCCGTCCCGATCAGAGATGAAGTAAAGGAGGTTTCCGTCGGGCGACCACCAGCAAAACCCGTCCGACTTCGAGCCGTCTGTCACGGCAACCCATTCGCTTTCAGGAATCGCTTTCCTACCTTGAAAAGGGGCGATGAACAGTTGTCGGCGAGCCGGGTCGACAACAGCATGAAAGGCAATCCATCGATCGTCTGGGGAGAAACGGGCCCCGAAAACACGATACTTGGGGTGCCGGAGTAGTTCGATTTGCTCGCCGGTAGAGAGGCTTAGCAAATGCATTCTAGCCCCCCCGCTCTGGAAAGCGTCGCAAAGAATGTTTTCTCCGTCTGACGACCAGTGGTATACGCCGCTTCCGCCAACACAGTCATCGCACAGCTTTTCCCGCACCCCTCCTGTGGCGACGAGGTAGATTGACCCGCGAGCAGCATAAGCCACCTTCGATTCGTGCGGACTCAGCGCCATGTTATTGCTCTTGTCCGCGGGAGTGTCCGTCAGGGCTATCTCTTTACCGGTCTCTAGGTCCTTTATCCAGATGTCCCTATTGCCCGATCGATTCGATTGAAACACCATTTTCTTTCCGTCGGCCGACAGAAACGCGATGGAATCAGAAGCAGCGTCCTGAGTCAGTCGTCGGATTTCACCCACGACCTTGCCCTGATTGGCGTCGACTGGCAGGCTCCAGACGTCGATATTCGAGCTCAGGTTAGAAAAGACCAAGCGGCCATCGGCCGCCGCCGGGTGACGTTTTAGACCGGGCCCGGTCGTCAGCCGCTGGGGGGTACCCATTACTCGTCCAGTCTGGGATGAAATTGGAATCTGCCACAAATCCCAACTCTCGCCGAGCCGGGTAGAAAAGACCACTCGATCCGGGTCCGCTAACCAATTGCCGGGGATCGTTGATAGGCTGGTGGCTAGCACCACTGCTGTTCGCTCTCCAGTGTAAAGCCCCTCACGGCGAAAAACCTCAAATGCTCCGGTCTTGACCGCAGGCCCCCCATCCATGGGCAGAACCCACCAATCATATTCTTCCCTACTAGGGAGCCCCTGGAACAAGAGCTGCTTTCCGTCTGGCGACCAAGTCGCATAACGAGCGATGTAAAACTCCGGTTGCAACTGCTTGGGTGGACCTCCGGTAGACGCTACAACGTACATCTGGCAAGGAAGAGAATGCACATCGCCAACCCAGTAGGTGATCCACTTGCCATCGGGGGAAAACCGAGGACCACGGCCGTCCTTACTAATCGGCCGCACATTGCCGCCCAGCGTCGGCATGATGTAGATCCCGCCGTCCTGGCGAAGAGAACGGAAGGCGATCTTGCTGCCATCGGGCGAGAACGCCGGCTCCAGGTCGTCCGCTTCATCATGGGTTAGCCGGATGGGTTCCCCACCAGCAACCGTTTTCAACCAGATGTCGAGGTTTCCCTCTCCGGCACGGTCCGAGGCATAAGCGAGTAGCTTACCATCGGGCGAAAGGGCCGGCTGGTAAGTCAGACCGGTATCGGAGGTCAGCCGGGTCACGATGGAGTGGGGGGCTGATTCCGGAGTCGGCTCTGAGGATCGACTTAGCCAAAGCGTGATCCCAACAGCAACCCCCACAAGTGCCACGGCGATGGCCAGGGCCAAAACCCATCGCCGGGCCGGCTTCGCGACTGCAGGGAGTGCAGTAACCAGCCGATCGGAGTCGGATTCTTCCTTCAGTTCTTCCAGATCGATCCGGACATCATCAATGTGCTGGTAACGCCGACGCGGCTCCTTGGCCAGCATCTTCCTCACCGTATGCTGGAGAAGGGGAGGAACTTGATTTATGTATTCGGACAAGGGCGCTGGCGCTTCGTTCAAGATGGCATTGCCCGTCTCCATCGGCAAGGCCTTCTTGAAAGGATGGACACCTGTGATCATTTCGTAGAGCACCACACCAAAGGAGAACACGTCGGATCGTGTGTCCACTTCTTCCCCTCGCAATTGCTCAGGCGACATATAAGCCAGTGTGCCCAACGTCGTACCCGTTTTGGTCAGACTGGCACTGAGTGTCTCCTCTTGACTGCCGATCCCTTCAGCAGGAATAAGC
>JALLOL010000311.1 GCA_027717875.1 Acidobacteria bacterium AH-259-L09
TTGCCGTCAAGACTGAATATTTTGCCCTCACAATCGCTAAAGCCTTTGGTTCCGATCACCCATCGGGAAATGTTGTTAGTGCAGCCATTCATCTGCCGGCTCATGCTGTGGACGTGGACCCCGTTTTCCATTTCAAAATCGACATCGAAAAAGTCGTACTGATCGCCCGTCACGCGCCGCATCCGGCCTCCCATCCCAACTCCCTTTACCGGACGCGAATTGGTGAACCAGTTAATGGTATCGAGGCCATGAATGTGCTGCTCCACGATGAAATCACCCGAAAGCCAAGTCCAGTTGACCCAATCACGGATCATATATTCCATATCGGACCACCCTTTTTCAGGAAGCTTGTACCACAACTGGCGTCTGAGACTGTAGCAGCGGGCCGCGACGATGTCGCCAATGGCTCCGTCCACAATTCGATTGTAAGTCTCGATACAACTTCTACTGTGCCTGCGTTGAGTTCCGGTAGCCACAGAGAGCCCGAAAGCATCGGCCTTTTCAGCTGTTTTGATAATCGAGCCCACACCGACCGGATCCACCGCCACCGGTTTTTCCATGAATACGTGTTTGCGGGCGGCTATTGCAGCCTCAAAATGCTCCGGTCGAAAGTGAGGGGGTGTAGCCAGCAGGACAATATCAACGCCCGAGTCGATTAATTTTTGATAGGCATCGAAGCCGACGAAGCACTTATCGTCGGGAACTTCCACTTTTGCGTCAGCCCTGGTGAGTTCATGACTGCCAGTCTTCTTTGCTTTGAGTCTCTCTCTGCAGCTCTCTATGCGATCCTCGAAAACATCTGCCAACGCAACCAATTCCAAACTGGTCCCGGCTTGCAAAAAATTCAGGGCAGCACCGGTTCCCCTTCCACCGCAGCCGACCAGTCCGGCTTTCAGCACAGGACCGTCCGGGGCGATCTTGGGACCCGGCTCCATTCTCTCTCCCAGCTTTTTGCTTTCCGCCGACGGGGTGGCGCAGGCTGCCAGCGCCGCCGCGGCGACCGCCGCCGTCCCAATAAAATCGCGTCGACTGAAATTCCACTCTTTTTCCTGTTCCTTCATAAAGCGCCTCCTTTTAGCATATCTTTTTAATTTGGCACTTTATCAAAAGGGGGCGTGTCTTTAAAATTTAAATTTCGGCGGGGGTAGGTGGGGATAAGACCATTAGTTTTTAGTTTTTGGAGGCAAAAACGAAAAAATAAAGGTCTGACCCCCGCCGACCCCTTTTGAACCCGATGTATCTGGAGAACAGGTGGCTCAATGATCCGGCTTTTGCAAAGGCGATGACGGAGGGTTTACTGAAAATGCTGGATTAGGCGGGGTATTTCCTATGGCCAATGACCGTACCAGGTTATCTAGAAAAGAAATCCTGACACGACTGAAACAACAGGTCTCGAGCGGAATTCCCATTATCGGTGCCGGCGCGGGCACAGGGATTTCAGCAAAATGTGCCCAAGCCGGTGGAGCTGACTTGATTGTAATTTACAATTCGGGCAGATTTCGCATGGCTGGACACGGATCGCTGTCGGGTTTAATGCCGTACGGCGACGCCAATTCTATCGTTGTTGAAATGGCTCGTGAGATTCTACCGGTCACAACAATCCCCGTATTGGCGGGTGTCTGCGGCACTGACCCTTTTCGACTCATGCATGTCTTTTTGAGAGATCTTCGGGCAATGGGCTTCAGCGGTGTTCAGAATTTTCCGACGGTGGGTCTGATCGACGGTATTTTTCGCCAGAATCTGGAAGAGACGGGCATGGGTTACTCGAAAGAAATTGAGATGATCGGGTTAGCAAATAAGCTCGATCTCCTGACTACCCCCTATGTCTTCAACGTGCACGAAGCAGTGGAGATGACCAAAGTTGGGGCGGATGTGCTGGTGGCACACATGGGCTTGACCACGAAGGGGACAATTGGCGCCAGGACAGCGAAGACGCTGGATCGAAGCCTAAAAGAAATTCAGGCAATTCATGACGCTGCTAAGAAAGTGCGCGATGATATCCTCGTCATCTGCCACGGAGGGCCCTTGAGTGAACCACACGACGTGGATTACCTTCTTAAGAAAACTCGAGGCGTGGTGGGTTTCTTTGGTGCAAGTAGCGTCGAGCGCTTGCCAACAGAGCAAGCGATTACAGCACGGGTCAGCGAGTTCAAGAAAATTAAGCTGGCAGCGATCTGAAGAAGGGCCATGGTTGGGGCGATCAGCCGAGAAATGCCACTTATCCTGCCTCCTTGTGTCTTTGCTTCCGAGTCCAAATAAGTAGCGCCGCCATCCACAGGGCCACAAGAAAGAGCCCCAACATTTCCCTCCCTTCCTCGCTATTCGCCACTGATTGTTTACCGACGACTCTTAAGGCAAGGAAAAATCCGCCCAAAATACCACACGCGCCCAAAACCGCTGCTAAGGCACGGGGGAGTCGCCTAGCCTGCCTAGCCAGGCTCAAAAAACAGGCTGTGGCGGCCAAACCATAGATGGAGATCCACCGGATCGGATCTGGATCGTTGTATTGGACCCCAGCGGCGAGTAGGAATACAAGCGACATCGCGATGTTGGTGACTTTAAAAATCATGATTCCGGATTCCCCATTTTATACGCGTTGAAGGCTATTCGTCCCACGGAATTCCGTGGGACGAATAGCCTGTCTCCCTCGAACACTCCGAAAAAGAATTTCCTTTTCAACGCTGCACTCAGTAAAATCTGTTCAGATTGATTAAGCTTCTCAAGAGGTTGATTGTGAGAGCCATCGTTTGCCGATTTGGTTCCATTGCTTTCATCACGGCGGGGCTTGTCCTCGTGTTTGTGTCATTGAAGGTCGCCGCAGCCCAGAAGGCCACCGAAACCGCTGGTGAACCATCTGCCATCGAACTGCCGCCGGCGGCGACTGGCAAGGTTGACTTCAACCGTGACATCCAGCCAATTCTGGAGCAGAACTGCTTCCAATGCCACGGGCCCAACATGTCTATGAGCGGACTGCGGCTTGATACCCAAGCTCGGGCGCTGCAAGGGGGGAACAGTGGGCCGGTCATCGTCCCGGGTGA
>JALLOL010000321.1 GCA_027717875.1 Acidobacteria bacterium AH-259-L09
GGTGGCATCAGGGCTGTGAGGAGCAACTTCTTGTGTGACGTCCCTCAAAATTCCAGCGTTCTTCAAAAGAAGATCATCTCGACTCATCCCCGGCTTGCGCGGGAGACCGGCTGTGATGACCACGATGTCCGAACCTTGGGAGGGTTCATAGTCATTGGATCCGGTCAGTTGAAAATCGTAGCCCTCCACCGGCCCTGCTTCCAGCAGATCGAGTGCCTTTCCCTGAGGGATACCTTCCAGGATGTCCACCAGTACGACATCCGCCAGTTGTTTTTCAACCAGGCGCAAGGCTGTTGTTGCACCGACGTGTCCTGCACCCACAACGGTAACCTTCGGTCGCATTGAACCCTCCCATTATTGGTCTGTGGTCTGTGGTCTGTGGCCTGTGGTCATGTTCTCAATAATTGCCGAAGCAAACTCACTGGTCTTCACCACCGTGGCGCCTTCCATCTGCCTCCCCAGATCATAGGTGACTCGCTTCTGGGAGATCGTCTTTCCCACAGCCGAGTAAATGAGGTCAGCAGCCTCCTGCCACCCCAGATACTCAAGCATCAGTACCCCCGACAGAATCAGCGAGCCAGGATTGACCTTGTCCTGACCGGCATATTTTGGCGCCGTGCCATGAGTGGACTCAAACAGGGCAACCCTATCCCCGATGTTTGCGCCCGGTGCCATTCCTAACCCCCCAATCTGCGCGGCACAAGCATCGGAAAGGTAGTCACCGTTCAAATTCGGCAGAGCGATCACCTCGTATTCATCAGGGCGCAAAAGGACTTGTTGGAACATTGAATCGGCGATGCGATCATTGATTAAGATCTTTCCCTCAGGAATTTTGCCGTCGTATGTTTGCCACAGCTCGTCCTCGTTAATGCAAACTTCCCCGAACTCATCCCTACTCACCTGATAACCCCAGTCGCGGAAAGCTCCTTCAGTGAACTTCATGATATTGCCCTTGTGAACCAGAGTTACACGCGTTCGCCTGTGATCGAGAGCATAGCGGATGGCTTTGCGCACCAGACGTTGAGTGCCAAAGATCGAGATCGGCTTAACACCAATGCCTGAATCTTCTCGAAGACGGGTTGAAAATCTGGAATTCAAGAAATGAATAATTTCTTTAGCCTCAGCTGTTCCCTGTTTCCATTCGATCCCTGCGTAAACGTCTTCGGTGTTTTCTCGAAAGATGACAACGTTGAGCTTGTGTGCTTCCTTAACCGGTGAGGGAACACCCTGGATGTAGCGGCAAGGGCGCACACAGGCGTAAAGGTCCAAGATCTGGCGCAGTGTCACATTCAGGCTGCGAATCCCACCTCCTATTGGAGTCGTTAGAGGTCCTTTAATGGCCACTGAAAAATCGGAGATCGCCTGTGTTGTCCCTTCCGGCAGCCACTCACCAAACTTGTTCTTGGCGTTCTCACCGGCGAAGATTTCACCCCAAGCAATGGAGCGGCCACCTTCATAGGCCTTTTCAACAGCTGCATCGAGCACTCGTCGTGCGGCCCGCCAAATGTCCGGTCCAATGCCATCCCCTTCGATGAAAGGAATAATCGGATGATCAGGGACTCGGATTTCGCCGTTTACGAAAGTAATTCTTTCTCCCGTTTCCGGCATGGCAACTTTCGGCTCACCCATATGTCGCGGCTCCTATACTTTCGAAGCAGTTAACTTACTTGGAAGAGGGGGAACAGTCAAACGCTCGAGAGGAGTCAGGAGTCAGGAGCCAGGAGCCAGGAGTCAGGAGCCAGGAGTCAGAATTCAGAATCCAGAAGCTCACAACTCACAGGTCAAGACCACAACCCAGAACTCAGAACCCAGAACTCAGAACTCAGAACTCATAAGCTCAATTGCTCAATAGCTAGAGTCGCTCGATGAGGCGAGCTAGCAGGGCGATCCGGGGCGCGAGCTCAGCCACTTCCACATGCTCGTGCCAGGCATGGGCCCCATCTCCGATAATTCCCAGCCCATCAAGAGTGGGGACGCCAAGTGCCGCCGTAATATTCCCATCGCTGCCTCCTCCACTCTCTCCCTCATCCAGATCGATTCCTAATTCCGCTGCCATCTGCTTTGCCGACTGGAAGAGCTCTTTCGAGCGCCTGCTCTTGATCATGGGGGGCCGGTCGATACCCCCTTCCACCTCAAGACGAATCCCGGCCACATGCGGGCTTAGATTACTAAGTGCGCAATCGACGCGCTCTCCTTCCTCAATTTCGCGAAATCGAAGGTCGACCACTGCCTCGGCGTATTCGGCAATAACATTTTGAGCCGTACCTCCCCGAGCCACGTTGACCGAAACGTTGGTCCCTTTCTCCGGGGCTGACAAAGAATCGATATCGAGAATTTGTCTTGCCAGTTCTTCCACCGCGTTGATCCCCTTCTCAGGTTCCAGTCCTGAATGAGCCGATTTGCCGTGGATCTTAACAACGTACCTCCCCACTCCTTTTCGAAAAGTTTTTAAGCCGCCGCCTGGAAGGGGCGGCTCCAGGACCAGCACCAGGTCACTTCGTCGGGCAAATTCCTCGATGATTTTCCGGCTGTGAAGACTGGCGACTTCCTCGTCAGTCGTATAAAGAAAACGTACCTTCTTCCCCGGACAAATCCATCCCCGCGCGAGGTACTCTTGAACTTTGAGCGTGGCAGCTACCCCGGACTTCATATCGAAGATACCGGGCCCGTAAATCCGACCACCCTCCACACGAAAGGGATTTCGGGCTAGACTCCCTGGCTCCCAAACCGTATCAATATGACACAAGACGAGAACCCGACCTTTTTCTCCCTTTCCCCACTCCGCCCAGATAATGTCACCAACTTCCTCTCGGGATTCGACTCGAGGGGTCAAACGGTTTGCCCGTAAGTGATCTACGATGAAGGCCCCCACCTGGTCTACCAGATCTTTGCGGTGGCTTGGGCTTTCACGCTCTATCAAGC
>JALLOL010000312.1 GCA_027717875.1 Acidobacteria bacterium AH-259-L09
ATGTTCGTGACTCTTCCCTTGGAAGCATCCCACTCGATGATCTCACCTGTGCGCACTGCGAGATTGCCCAACAGGACCATTTCGGTCAAAGGGCTGGCGTAATCCGGGAAATTAGCCCCAGCCGGTTTACCGCCCTTGCAGGCCCGGATCCATTCTTTATAGACCCCGGGTGATCGAGGGTACTTCTCGTCAGGGGAATTCGCCAGCAATTGCAGATGCCTCGATTCGGGAATGAGCTTCGGGTCACGGCAGTAGATATCCGCCGCTATCTTACCCTTGTCGCCGATGAACAGTTGGCCGCTATTTCCTCCAGGCAGTGCTCGACCCTCTTCAAGTTCCTGTGGCCGTGCTGGCATTAAGCTGCCGTCGCGCCAGACCACTTTCACTTCGGGCCTGTTGGGGAGCGCCGGAAAATGGTAGGTGACCCTTGAAGTCAGGGGCGCTGTCTCCGAATTCACCGGGGTCCTTTCGGCCGCCACACGCGCCGGGTTTCGCAAATCCAGAATCCAGAAGGCCGCATCCATGGCATGACAGCCGATGTCACCGAGTGCACCGGTGCCGAAGTCCCACCAGCCACGCCACTTGAACGGATGGTAGGCGGGATGGTAGGCACGTTTCGGTGCCGGGCCAAGCCAAAGATCCCAATCGAGATACTTGGGCAGGTGGTATTGTTCCAGTGGGCGCTCAATACCCTGTGGCCAGATTGGCCTGTTCGTCCAGTAGTGGACTTCACGAACGGTACCAATGACGCCCGCCTCAATCCACTCACGAAGTTTGCGCAGGCCATCATTGCTGTGGCCCTGGATGCCCATCTGAGTGCTGACTTTGTGCTTTCGGGCGGCCTGGCCGAGCGCGCGAACCTCATAGATGGAGTGGGCCAGCGGCTTTTGACAGAAGACGTGCTTGCCGAGCTTGATGGCCATCATGGCGGCAACAGCATGGGTGTGGTCGGGTGTGGAGACCGTTACCGCATCAAGATTCTTTTCCTTTTCCAGCATGATACGGAAGTCTTTGTACCGCTTGACGCGAGGGAATCTTCTGAACGAATCGGCACCCCGATGTTCATCCACGTCACAGAGAGCCACAATGTTTTCACTGGCAACCCCAACCACGTCGCTTCGCCCTTTACCGCCTACGCCAATACAGGCAATGTTGAGCTTATCGCTGGGCGGCGTGTAGCCCCTACCACCTAGCACATGTCTGGGCACAATAGAAAGAGTGAGTGCCGTGGAAGCCACGCCACCAATAAACCGACGCCGCGAAAAATCTTTGTCTTTCATGAGATGCTCTCCATTCTGTCTTTCACGTTTTGCTTGGAAGCCGTCAGCTGACAACTGACAGCTGACAGGGTTCGGCCCAAGTATAAAGTCCGGGCCGCCAAGGGGCAAGGGTAAGCTGTGGGGGTTGTGGGGGGTTGAAGGTTTGAACTGAATAAAGGCCGACTGGAGCGAATTTCGGAGGGTTTTGGAGGAGTGGTTTGCATTCGGTATCCACCCGGTTGCCTTTTCCATACTTGAGAACGATGACACGACCAGAACCTGGCTGTTCGATGGCGTTGGCGATGGGATAGTCGCCCATCGGGAGGATGGCACGGCATCGTTTTTCTGCTCTAAAGAGAAAGGATTCCAATTGTGGGTTCAAAAGAGTATCCGCCCCGGCTCGCAGACGCAACACATAACGGCTGAGAGAAGGCTTATGAAGGCTCAAGCTAAACGAGAGTTGTGGCAAGAATGCGTAGCACGCATTTCTGACGCACTTTTTGGGAAAACAGGATGTCGAGTTCGTCCAATCAAAAAAAGTCGTGTGCGAGCCGAATGTGCGCGTTTTGCAAATCTGCGTTCTATCCTCGGCGTGACTGGCAACGCTTCTGCTCCAGGGCATGCCGCAAGGCACTCAGGGTCTGGTTGGTAGGGGTAAAGGGCGAGCGTGGTGACAAGAAGGCCACCTTTCGTCAGTTCACCGCTCTCCGCTCCTCCCGGTGATTCTTTGAGCTTGATTCTGGACCTTTTTGAATCCGCCCATTCTGCTTTTTAGCTGTAATACATTGCCAGCATGTAGGTTAGCCATTTTGGCAGCTGACTTACTGACCCTCCTTCAGAAAACCTTCAACAACCCTTCAGCATAAATTCAGCCAAAGTTCCCTCCGTCTACCGGACTCCTTCAGCTTTGGCCGGTTATTCCTCGGTGCGAACTGAAAACAACGCGCAAGGGAGGAATAACCATGAAAAGCCTACCCTCTTGGTTACTGATCGGGCCATTGGGATCGCTTCTGTGCAGTTTTTGCCTTGCGAGGGACATTGCACACACTTCAGTCCCGTTTCGGCTGTATGACCACCTCATTGTGGTGAACGGGGCCATTGGCGAATTGCAGGACTTGAACTGTGCAATCGACACCGGATCATCGTTTACTATCCTTGACCGACAGATTGCCAAAAGGCTCAAACTCAAAGGACGCTCTCGGCAAGTGGGCGCTTTGGGAAAGAATGTCCCGATGCAAGAAGTCGTCCTGCCAGAATTACACCTGGGCGCTGTTGGGTTTGATTCCGTCCCGGCTCGCGTGGCAGAGCTTCCGCATATCTTGAGAGTACGAATCGCTGTTTTAGTGGGACTCAATCTGCTCAAAAGAAGAAATTTCACTCTGGATTACGAGAAGAAGGAAATCCGCTTTCAAGGCGTCGAGCACTCCGCTTCATCCGTGCCCGTTCTGGTCCGGATGCAAGTTAAAGGAAGGCCCTTGCATATGCTGCTGGACACGGGAGCGGGCGAGGTGATCCTGTTTAATCGTCGAGTGCAGGGGCGCTTGTCCATGAGACCAGCAGGTGAAGAGAAAACAATTCTGTATGTAGGCGGCAAGACCAAGCTGCAAAAGGTCTACCTATCAGATGTGGCAATAGGCGGGAAGCAATGGAAGCGTTTCCCGGCCTTTCTCTTTGACGGACCCGGGCATGGATCCGTCAATTTTGACGGTGCGCTCGGAGTCTCTTCGCTGAACTTCAGAAGAATCCATTTTGATTTCGAGCGCAACGTC
>JALLOL010000313.1 GCA_027717875.1 Acidobacteria bacterium AH-259-L09
ACGAAGATCGCTGGCCCAGTTCAGTGAGTTTTGAGTTCTGAGTTCTGAGTTCCAAGTCTTGAGTTATTGAGCCTTTGAGTTGTGAGTGGTCAGCTTCGCCAGCTGCTCGTCCCAGTGCTTAAAGATCTGCACGCCGTGGAAGCGCCCATTCTCAATGAAGATGCGGTTTGTCATTCTCCCCGATACTATCGCACCCGCCACGTACAGCCCTTTTACGTTCGTCTCTAGGGTTTCGGGATTGTGTTGGGGAATGTAGGTTTGTGGATCCACCTCGATTCCCATTTTCTTCAGAAAGACGGTGTCGGGATGGTAGCCTGTCATCGCTAGCACGAAGTCATTTTCAAGCGTCTTCATTCCTCCAGGAGTTGAAATGACAATCTCTGTATCCCGGACCTCTTTCAGGCTACTTGAAAAATAGGCCCCGATTTCACCCCGACGGATGCGATTGTTGATATCGGGTAAGATCCAATACTTGACCACCCGTCCCATCGCTTCACCCCGGTGAATGAGCGTCACTTCGGCACCCCCGTTACGGTAAAGATCTAATGCTGCTTCAGCCGCCGAGTTATTCCCTCCGATGACAGCGACCTTCTTGTGGAAGTAACGGTGGCAATCCGAATAGTAATGACTGACCTTGGGAAGATCCTCACCAGGGATATTCAACATGTTGGGGTTGTCGTAATAACCCACGGCAATAATGACTCTTTTACAGTGATATACCTGCCCCTGACCAAGACGATCGATACTCTCCACCAAAAAACCAGTTTCTTCACCCCTTACTGAGATCACTCGCTCATCGTTCCTGATGGGCAGCTCAAAGTGGTCGGTCACCCGACGGTAGTACTTAAGACCATCCAGCCGCTTTGGCTTCTCCGAAGAGACAATCATGGGGATGTCCCCGATTTCGAGCAGATCAGCCGTAGTGAAAAAGGTCATGTTGACAGGATAATGGTAAATCGAATTGAGCAGACAGCCTTTCTCAATTACGCAAAAATGAAGATTTCTTTTCTTAGCTTCAATGGCACAGGCCAGTCCCCCAGGACCTGCGCCAACGATGAGGAAATCCAACAGTTGGGTCATTTAACTATCTTAACTAGTGTTGTGACCGGGACAGGAAACAGCTTCAGAGGACTGGCAGAATGAACTCGAGTTATTCGTAGTCCTCGCCATTCAGACTGTGGATTACTGATTTCTGCCAAGCTTCAAGAGCCGCCGTCATCTTGTCTGCCTGCCCAGGCTCCCGGTGGATGAGATCATTCTTCTCCTCTGGATCTTCGGCAAGATCGAAAAGCGCGTACTCAACCTCTCCCGACTCGTTTGGAATGCGGTGGAGCTTGTAGCTGCCGTCGATCCAGGCCGCATGACCCGGGAGCTCGCTCTCGGAGTATTTCTGGTTGAGCTGGCCCGTTGGGTACGGCGGTTTTTCCACCGCCGGCGCGACTCGTCCCGCTGCCTGTTCTTGCGCCAGCTCCTTCAACAACTCGGCGCTACGGACCGGTTGGCCCTTGGAAGGGTAATCCCAGAAACCCATTGGGCTCGGCCTACCCTCCATTCTCCCGTCGATGAGAGGCATAAGGCTGATCCCATCGAGGGGCGGCTGGTTCTCAATCTCTACACCAGCGATCTCCAGCAGTGTCGGATAAATGTCAATTGTGCCACACGGGATCGCAGTAGTACGGGGGGATGGAATCCGTGTCGGCCACTCGAGGATCGCTGGAACTCGAATGCCGCCTTCCCAAAGGGTCCCTTTTCCGCCCGACAGGCCTCCAGTCGAGCCTTGCTTGATCGCACCGTTGTCGCTGGTGTACCAAAGCAAGGTATTCTCAGCGATGCCAATTTCGCGCAGTTGGCGACGCAAGTGTCCCATCGCACGATCCATGGCGGTGATTTCGCCCAGAAAATGCCGCATCTCCTCAGGCTGATCCTCATAGAGCTTAAGGTCTTCTTCGACGGCTGCGTGCGGGCTGTGCGGCGAGCCGAACCAGATTACCGCCAGAAACGGCTGCTCGTTTTCGACTGCGGCACGGATGAATCTCAGAGCGGCATCGACCGTGACCTTCGATCCCTCCCCCTTCGTTTTCACTGCTGTTCCGTTGTGGCTCATCCATGGGTCGTTTTCGTAGAAGTTCGGGCTCGAGAACCATTCATCGAAGCCACTGTTACCCGGGCACGCAGGGCTGTCTGAGCGCACCGATCCCAAATGCCACTTCCCGAAATGCCCCGTGGTATAGCCCACCGTCTTGAGCGCTTGGGCAATGGTAATTTCCTGCGGCAACAACGAGTATCCCCACCGAAAGCAGCCGAACCGGTTGGGATGCCGACCTGTTAGTACACTCCCCCGCGTTGGCGAACAAACCGGTGCCGCGGCGTAGAAGCGATCAAATCGCAAACCCAAGTTTGACATTTCATCAAAGCTCGGCGTTTTCAGGACCGAGTGACCGTTGTAGGCCATGTCACCCCAGCCCTGATCGTCGGCCATCGCCAGAATGATGTTAGGCTTCTGGCTCGTTTCGCCCGGCGGGGGAGTCTTGATCACGCATGTGACAGTGCCAAGCAGCAGCGTGAGAGACAAAAGGGCAAATCGATTTCTGAGTGTCATCCTAGTGCTCCACCATTACTCTTGCAATCGAAAAGGCTTAGCATTGATATGTGGTCTCGGACCCTCACTCAGGGGTGCAAAGCAGCCGCCCCGGTTTCGAGCTGGTGGAGCGCCTGAATCTCGTCCTCGGTCAAAGCTCGGTTGAAAAGAGCAATCTCATCGTAGAAGCCCACGTAGTTGATTCCGAGTCGGATGGCACCTCTGGAGAGATCCCACTCGAGGGGTTCGGAGATGTTCTCTGTCTGCCCCTGAAACTGAGCGTCCACATACAGGCGGGCGGTCCCACCACGGGAAGAGCCCAGACCAGAGTAGGTAATCAGCACATGCGTCCACCTGTCGCGTCTGAAGGGAGGAGTATCCACGACCACCAGGCGTTTTTCGAAATCAGGGTTTTCACCGGGAGGCAGATTCTGC
>JALLOL010000314.1 GCA_027717875.1 Acidobacteria bacterium AH-259-L09
TCTTGAGGATATCCATAGGTGTCCTACCGGCCCAGCGGATACGCTGCAGACCCTCGCTGGGACCCCAGATTCGCGAAGTTTGGGCGACATACAGGCTGCCGTCCGGCGCGAAGGCCAGGCGGTTGTTGCTGGTTCGCAGGCCATTGCCCTCGATGAATATGAAGCAGGCGCCCTGGTATTCTCCGGCCACCTTTTCCAGATCGGCACGAAGGATGCGGGGATGGACCCACTCGGCAACGAACAATTGTCCCGTGTAAGGTCCAAACTTGCCTCCGGTGGTGTCGAACAGTGGTGAGGCGATAGAACCGGCCATGTCGTGCTGCGGAAACTGGATGGCCGGCATCTTGCGCCGTTTGGCCAGCGTCTCCACAGGCACCTCGAGCGGATCTCTATCTTTGAAATCGGGATGCCAGTTCAAGGAAGAAGGATGCCCGTAAAACGCTCCTGGTGTGACGTGATGTAAGGGCGAAGTTCCGATCCACTCGCCCTGGTTGTCCACCACGAATAGGTCCCCTTGCCCACTTAAGCACAGACCATTGGGTTGCCGGAATCCACACGCTAGCGGGATGAGCTTGCCACCGGGTGTGATTTTGACAACCCAGCCACGATAGGGGACGGGTGAGAAGTGGTTTACTCTATAGACTGTACCCTCTTTAGGTTCCTTGGCCATGTAGCCGCGTTTGATAAGCTCCCCGCGAAAAGGAGGCCTGATCTTGGCATTTTTGGAGGTACTTCCCAAGCCAACGTAGAAGTTGCCTTGCTTGTCGCGCACCAGCCCATAGGCGAATTCGTGATAGTTCCCGCTAAGACCCCACTCATCACAAAGGGTCTCATAAAGATCGGCGAACCCGTCACCGTCGGTGTCGGCGATACGGGTCAGTTCGGGGACCTGACAGACAAAAAACTCACCCGCCTTGCCCGGTAAAATGCCCAAGGGGTTGAGAAGGCCGAAGGCGAATCGTTTCCACTGGAATGTCGTCGAATCCCTGACATAGATGTAACCCCGGCGAAGACACACAACCAGCTCGCCTTTATCCGTGAATGTAATAGCGCTGACTTCAGGGGCAATCCCCTCCGGTGTGTGGACTGTTTCGACTCGATAATGCTCAGCCGAGACCTGGGCCACAAGTAGCGGTGTCAGGAGCTGCGTCATCAGGAGAAAAAACCCGCCGCTGATAATGACTCGTCTCAAAAGCTTTCCTCCTTGGCGGTGATCGTCACCTCGAAGCGCACATTGTCTCCGTAAGGGATCTGAAGCTTCCCATCCTCAAGATCTCCGATGCTTGAAGTCACCAGGCTGTGGTCGGTTTGGCCGGCCACAAACCACATTGCTCGATCAACGCGGCTGATCGTAAATGCCCTGCTTATGCCGCCTTTTTTCCCGGTGGTAACAACGCGCTCATAGACGTCAATACCGTCCAACCGGTAATGGAACTCGGGGTACCCGTCAAGCAAGCGATAACCTCGGAAACGCGGCTCCGGAATTCGAGTGAGCCTGTCCACGCGCAGTGGAAATTCATCACTCCGGTAGAAAATCTCACCAATGATTCTCGCCCTCGGGGTGTAGCCGTCACTGGAAGTTTTCCGCTGCAGCCACTCGCTCAGATCGATAAACCCGCCGCGCCACACATATCGCAGCTGACATTCGCCTGCGTCGAAACAATATGAAACACCACCGGGTAGGCCAACGGCAATTGCCGCTGATGTTGCATCGGGCATATAACAGCGGATGATGACTGGTTCGTGATCGGGCACCGGTTTTGCGTCCCTGCCCAGCGCTGCTTCGACTGTATCCAGACCATCAGGCAGTGGCATCGCCTCACCCATTGAAAGAGCGGCCCACAAGCGGGTGATGGCCTCATCGGCCTTCGCGGGCTCACCTTCAGTGAAGTGATCAGGCATCGATGTGCCTGAGTAGATCCGACCGGGATTGAGGATAAATCGATAGAACCAATCATAGCGGAGCCGATCGGTCACGTTGATGAGCTGCGGCCCTCTTTCCCCCAGGGCCTCGTACTGGCCCCAATCGTGACAGCGAATACACGCCAGTCCACCCTTGCTTGCATCGTTCCCGATCATTTGAATGCCACGCCTCTGCTGCTGAGTCGTGGGAAGGGGTGCAGTGGGCCTGCGGCCTGGTTCGATACCGGAAGCCTTGGCGAACCCGTCGACCAGGAGTTGCACTTGACCGGAATCATAGTGGGGCATGCGAAGATCCAGCCAGCGGCGCACCCGCTGCCGGTGCATCAATACCTGTTCAATCCAACTGGTACGCAGTTTCGTGCCGGCAGCGGTCAGTGGCGGAACTGCCTCTGCGAGTGTCACCGTCGGACCCAGGTGATGGACCTGATGACAGGCAACGCAGCGAAGCTGTCCAATGGTTTGATAGAACTCGTATACGGGAGCACGACTCATGTCGGGACGTTTCCGGTAGCTGCGCAAAAATGCCCCAAGGGCTTGGCGCTGATCCTCGGACAGATGATAACGGGGCAAGCCTCTGGCTGGTGGGATTTTGAGGCAGCCGTCATTCTCCGCCAGTTGCTCCAGTGGCGGGGCACTGTGCCGGTTGGTAATAGAGCGCTCAGTACGCAGAGTGTGGCAACTCAGACATCCTTGGGACTGGACCAGCATTTGTCCAC
This sequence comes from Acidobacteria bacterium AH-259-L09, assembly GCA_027717875.1. The sequence goes on from JALLOL010000314.1 coordinate 2,640, forward strand.
GATCTCGATCACCTTTTTGCACAGGCTCTTCGAATTCAGGATTTCGCGACTCAATCAGAAATGCGGCCAAAGAAAATGCTTCCTCGTCACTAAGCATGAGAGAGGGCATGTGCCCACTCGGATCGACCCGGGCAGGATCTTTCAGATAAGCCATCAGCGGGGCAACTGTCGTTTTCGATCCCATGCCTTGAAGTGACAACCCCTGCTGTTCGTGACAAGCCGCGCAACCGAGCGATGTGTAAAGCTGCTTCCCTTTGACGACATGATGCGGCTGAGCTTTGGTTGGCTGGTCAACCGGCACTTCTTCTTTGAGGGCCATGAGGTAGCTGAGAACGTCGCGTCGCTGC
>JALLOL010000315.1 GCA_027717875.1 Acidobacteria bacterium AH-259-L09
CTTTTGAAGCGATTGGTTGATCACCACGGGAGGGAAGACGCTTTCTACGGGGCCTGGATCGAAATCGATGGGAGGGCCGTCGGGGCCAAGTCCAAAAACTTCCAGAAAACGCTGCTCGATTCCCTGAATACTGACCTTTGAGGCTCGGGCTTGCGAACCAGCGTGAGTGGCGCTGCCGCCCAGCAGGATGGCAGGAGCCACCTCCCTAAAATGATCCCTAAAAGCTGTGTCCTCGGCCAGGTCCACGGCCAAGTCTTCACGGAAGAACCTTTGGGGCACCAGGGAGTAGTCGATGCCGCCCAGGCGATCCAGCGTGAGATCTCGCAGGCTGCCTCGGACGGAATCGCCCACCAAAAGAGCCCCGGTCAGCACCGCCGTGGTTACGGCAGCTCCCAGGGCCACCGCCAGATTCATTCGCCAGAAATAGATCAGACTGCGACGCACGCTCCCTCCTTCAGCTCAAAACGCCGCGGGAAGCGGTCGGCCAGCTCAAGACTGTGGGTGACGACAATTAGAATATTCTTCTCTTCCTGGTGGAGCTCAAATAAAAGAGCAGCCACAGATTGAGCGGTAGAGCGGTCGAGGTTTCCCGTAGGCTCATCGCAAAGCAGCAGGTTGGGCCGATTAATGAGAGCACGAGCCACAGCCACCCTCTGACGCTCACCTCCAGAGAGTTCTGAGGGAAGATGCCCTAAACGATTATTCAGACTCACTTTTTTTAGCAGTTCCAGGGCGCACTTTTCCGTGTGCTGACGCAGGTCGGGAAATGCCAAGGCCGGCATCAGCACATTTTCGAGGACAGAATACTGGGGGAGGAGATGATGGGCCTGGAAGACAAAACCAATCACCCGGTTGCGGAATCGAGCCAACTCAGGCTCCGGTAAGGCAAAGGGGTTTTTGCCGTCGATTTCAATGCTTCCCGAGGAGGGTGGGGACAAAGTTCCCAGGCAATGAAGAAGTGTACTTTTCCCTGAACCCGAGGGCCCGGTGATAGCGAGGGATTCTCCCGGGCCCAGTTCGAAAGAAATGCCGCGCAGAACTTCCACCCGGTGGGGCTCACTGCCAAAGTGCTTTTGCAGGTCGGATACTTTCAGTGACACTGGTTAGAATGAATTTATCTCATTAGGGCCTGATCATCAATCATTCCCGCTAGCCGGTGGCTCGCCCGAGCTGTTCATCCTGCGCCAAATCTCGGGTTCGGGCGAGCCGGTGGCTCGCCCCTACCGTACATACTGCCGATAAACGGCTAGAGTTGCTTCCGCCATCATCTCGTCGCTAAAGGCTCGGTGAACCGCCTCCTTTCCCTGCCGGGCAAGCCTGTCTCGGTGTTCAGAATCCTCAACTAACGACTGAATTCCTTCGACCAGAGCGCCTGCCGAGTCCGGATTCACCAGAACGCCCCCGCCCGTCGCTTGGATCAACTCCGGGAAGGACCCGTGACGGGGCTGAACGACCGGCACACCGTTGGCGAGTGCCTCCAGAACGTATAAGCCTTTTGGTTCCCGATAGATGGTCGGTACGGATAGAACATGAAGAGTATTGAGAAACTGGATCTTTTGCCGACGGTCCACTTCACCCCAATAGTCGAATCGGCCCTCGAGACCCCACTGCGAAATTTTCTGGAGAATACGATTAAAATAGGGCTTGTCTCGCTTGCTGAGGTAACCGGCAACCTTGAGCTGGAGTTGGTCAGGGTTCGGCCTCTCGCACAACCGGTGGAAGGCTTCCACCAACAGGTGAAGGCCCTTTTCAGGACAAATGCGGGCCAGGTAGCCTATTGCGAAGGAATTCTTGCCGGTATTTTTCGCGAGCTTTCCGTGACCTTGCAGGTTCAGGCCCCACCTCACCACATGGATCTTCTCCCTGGCGATATCGAGATACTGCGACATGAAGTCGGCGTAATACTCACTGGTGGCGATGAAACCGTCCACGTCAGGCACCCGTTTTCGAAGGAGTTCCAGCACCTGCGATTTGTGCGGCTCAAGAAGATCCTGCATGAAGATATCTTCTCCCTGAAGAGCACAAAGAACGGGGACCTGCAACTCTTGTTTAATCTGTTTGGCGAGGCCAAGGAACATGGAATTGGTGAGCTGGACAATTTCAGGTTGCACGGAGTCTTTCAACCAGGTAACCAATTTGACCAACTCCTTTTGCTGATACCCTCGCTCCCCTTTGAGAACAGATGCCGTCAAGGCTCCCAGATCCCGGGCATTGGTTGTCGAACTGAACTGCGAGACCAGGTTAAGCAGAATCGGTCGATCGAATAACGAATCCAAAACCCAGGGGGTATGGCGAAACAGAGCAAACTTCTGCTGCAGATAAACATTGATTCCCCCATAGAAGATGTGGTCCATGCTCACGTTCGGCTCGTCGGTACGAAGAGGTGTATAGGTGGGCAAGAGAGCCACCTCGTGGCCTTTTTTCTGCAGTGCGGCCGCTAGCGTGTTATCGTGTATGCAACTGCCGCAGTACATGTCGGCGGCTCCAGCGGCGATGTAGGCGATTCTCATGATAAATTGCGAAGGTCGAAGGAGGGGTCAGACCCCTCCGGTAGGGAAGAACTTCTCAATCACGGCCTGATCGGGTGCCTTGCTCAAAAGTGAAAAGAGGATCATGGCCGCAGTGGACACAGCCAAAATCACTGCGACCGGCATGACTCCTGTGCCGCCAATCGTATAATCCTCAGCCCGTCCGGCCTGGAGAAAGAAGTAGATCCATAAGACAACCACACTAAAGACCGAGGCAAAGGCCCCGTACTTTGTGCTTCGCTTCCAAAACAGCGCTGCAACGACTATGGGAAACAGCGCGGAGAATCCGCTGAAGGACCAGATCCCCAGTCTGAAGATGCTCCGATTAGAGATGAGAAAGAGCAAATAGGTCACGACCAGAATACCCACGACAAAGAGTCTTCCGACCAGTACCTGCTGTTTTTCGCTCATTCGATCGTGAAATCCGTAATGTCTCACGATGTCTTGAGTG
>JALLOL010000316.1 GCA_027717875.1 Acidobacteria bacterium AH-259-L09
TGGAAAAATGGATCGCGAAGAGCTGACCGTCGCTCAGACGACATCTTCTGCCTTGAACCGAAGCCGGATTCCCGGGGCGTCTTCGACGTACCGCGCGCAAGATCGCAGTTCACGTTGGAGGCTTATTCCGTACCGATTCAGTGAGTTTCCGTGGGCCCAATAGCCTTCCAAGCATCACCAAGCTCCGCCCCGTCACTGAAGGGCTACACTACCTGTAATTTCGGGTTGTCTTTGATCCACCGAGGGTTTAGCATTTCATTCATAGTCCTTATACCGCAAGAGGAAAACAGATGATCGGGCAGACCGTCTCCCATTACAAGATTCTGGAGAAACTCGGTGAAGGAGGCATGGGAGAGGTCTTCCTGGCCCAGGATACTTTACTGGACCGCAAAGTCGCCTTGAAGTTCTTGCCTGACTTCATGCAGCAAGATCCCACCGCTCGAAAGCGCTTTTTGCGGGAAGCCAAGTCGGCCGCTGCCCTGGACCACCCTTTTATCTGCAAGATCTACGAGACGGGGGAGGCTGAAGGCAAAGACTTCATCTCCATGGAGTACGTCCAGGGTACGACCCTGAAGGAAAAGTTAGCAGAAGGTCCTCTTGCTCTGAAGGGTGCACTCCGAAAAGCAGCGGAGATTGCCGAGGCTCTAGAAGCAGCACACAAGCACGACATAGTCCATCGGGATTTGAAACCATCCAACATCATGCTCACCCCCGAAGGTCACGTCAAAGTCATGGACTTTGGACTGGCCAAGAGGCTTGTGCCAGTTGAGGGTTTGGGGAGTCAAGAGCAGACCATCAGCGCCAGTCTGACCAAAATGGGTGCCACGCTGGGCACGCTGGCTTATATGTCTCCAGAGCAATTTAGAGGGGAAGACGTAGATACTCGATCCGATATTTTCTCCTTCGGGGTGACCCTCTATGAAATGCTCACGGGTGTTCATCCCTTCAAGAAAGGCACCTCGCTGGAGACAGCCAACGCCATGTTGAACGAAGTAGCGGCGCCCTTATTTCGACACATGAATGAGGTTCCTCCAGTTCTCCAGCATACCGTCAGGAAGATGCTGGCCAAGGAGGCGGATCGGCGTTATCAGCTGGTACATGATGTAGGGACAAATCTGCAGGAGCTGATCAATGAGATGGCAGACCCGTCGATCCAGACCAAGGAGGCTGGAATCCGGCCCTTTGAAGCGACGGGGGTGCCGATGGGCAAGCCGGCAGGTGAAAGATCGTGGCGGCGGGCCATGCTGGTGGGTCTTCTCGCACTGGTTGTGGGGACAATTGCGGCTGGCGTCGCATTCTGGAGTTTGAAGCGTCCGACGCCGCATCCTCTCAAGAAGCTGGCTATCACCTTTCCACCGACGGCACCTTTGGCGAGGAGCTCGTTCCGGCCTAACCTAGCGATCTCACCCGATGGAAGCCGCATTGTCTATTGCGCCAACCGCGACGGCACATTGCAGCTCTACCTCCGCCTCATAGACCAGCTTGAGGCCACCCCGATCCCAGGTACCGAAGGCGCTTTGGCTCCCTTCTTCTCTGCCGACGGTGAGTGGGTCGGCTTCTATGCTGGCGGCAAGCTAAAGAAGGTATCGCTACGGACTGGGGCGTCCCTGACCCTCTGCGACGGCCCGGCCGCCTGGGGTGCGAGCTGGGCCCCTACGGACAAGATCCTGTTTGTTCCGGGAGCTGCAATGGGCATCTGGCAGGTTTCGGCCGGTGGCGGCGAGCGGCAAGTCCTAGTCGCCCCAGACTTCAAAAAAGGGGAGCGCAGTTATCGCTGGCCGCAGGTCTTGCCTGGTTCTAAGGCGGTACTCTTCACCATCGGCAGCACTACGAGTGCATCCTACGATGATGCGAACATCGCGGTGCTTTCCCTGGAGACCGGCGAGCATTGGATTGTGGTCAAGGGAGGTAGCTACGCCCGATACGCCCCCACGGGTCATCTGGTTTATGCACGAGCCGGGGAGCTTCTGGCGGTGCCGTTCGATTTAGAACGCCTCAAGATAACAGGTCCCCCTGTCTCGATCCTGCAAGGAGTGATGATGAACCCGCGGAGCGGCGCTGCTCAGTTCGCTTTCTCCGCAGATGGTTCTCTCCTCTATGCTCCCGGCGAGAGCAAGATGGATGAACACACGCTGCTTTGGATCGACCGGCAGGGAAAGGTTCAGCCGCTACCATTCTCGGGGGTCAACGATAGAGGATTCCGTCTCTCGCCCGACGGCCGGCGACTGGCGGTTGCGATTGCCGGACCTAACGTGGATGTGTGGGTTTACGACCTCGTACGGGGAACGTCAGACCGTTTAACGTTCGACACTGCCATTGACACGAGCCCTGTCTGGACGCCAGACGGCAAGCAAGTGACGTTCGCTTCTAACCGGGCTGGAACGATGGACCTTTACTGGACCTCCGCCGACGGTAGTGGCTCGCCGGTACGCCTGTACGGGAGTGAACACCCTCGACATCCCAGGTCTTGGACGCCGGACGGCAAGGCGCTCGCCATCTCGGAGGTGCATCCAAGCAGCGGCGGCGACATTTGGGTGCTCTCGCTTGAGGGCGAGGGCGAGCGCGAGGCGAAGCTTTTCTTGAGCACACCGTTTGATGAGCGTGAGCCCAGATTCTCCCCGGACGGCCGCTGGATCGCCTACAGCTCCAACGAGTCTGGCCAGTTCGAGGTCTACGTGCTGCCTTATGCGGGACCGGGCGAGAGAACGCAGATTTCGGTGGGCGGTGGTGAGCAACCGGTGTGGAATCCCAAGGGAGCAGAGCTTTTCTATCGCAGTGGCGAGAAGATCATGGTTGTTGGCATCGAGACGAAGCCGGAGTTGACTGCAAGCAAAGCGAGACTGCTCTTTGAAACACCTGGCCTACAGTACGACATCACGCCGGATAGCAAGCGGTTCGTGATGCTCAAGCGCATTGAGGGGGATGCCGGGCCGACCCAAATCAACGTTGTTCT
>JALLOL010000317.1 GCA_027717875.1 Acidobacteria bacterium AH-259-L09
ACTCTCTGCCGCCAAGACTCGTGCCGCCAAAGTTGCCCGTGAGCTGAAGAAACCCGATAGAAAAGTATAGACGAATCCGACAGCTTGCCTGAGATCAGAAATTGTCCTGAGGATGATCTGCAACAGGCAATGAATCTCTCTCATGGCCCGCAGGATACGAGGCCTTGAGCTCCGCCGTAAGTTCATTGCTGTACAAGGTGGACGGGATTTTTCGGGGGGACACCGGCTCACTTCTACTTGGGGCAAGCACACCAGAACCAAGTCCTACGCATCGGTCCTTCTTTCATTGATGCGTGCCAACAGTGCTTCTGCCTTTGTCCGGTTAGCTTCTACATGCTCACCTCGCTCGTACGTGTCGTACCTCTCCAATGCGTCTACGAGAAAATCCCGGCATTCGGCCAGCCCCACTTCGTTATCTACGAGTTTCTCAACAAGGGCGAGATCATAGTAGCGAGTTTTCTTTAACATCTCAATTGCCTGTTGGAACTCCCCCAGTTCGGCATGTGCCACCCCCTTCAAGTACAAGATTCTGTTGTATAAACTTAGAGGTACCTGTAAGAGATCTATGACCTCGTCAGCTTTGTCAATAGCCTGCCGATAGCTCCTGGCATACCAGAATAAGCCCTCGGCATGTAAGAACTTGGCCAGATAGCTGTCAGGAAACTTATCTTCGCATTCCTCATAGACAGAAAACGCCCCCTGTCTATCCTCTTGTCTGAAATAGACACCACTCAGTCGAGCATAAAGATAACAAACATCTTCTTCCCGATTGGCCTGTTCTGCCTCCTCAATCGCTCGCCTTATCTCAGCAACCGCCAAGTCCACCCTACCTCCTGACAAATGTTGCTGAATACTAAGCTCGAAATCCCTCAAATGTTGCTCATCGCTGAGATCCTTTTCCACGTTTAGCCTTTCCTGCTAACCTAATTTCGGCTTCAACGCGCTGGGTTAAACGACACCTCTTCATCGGCAGGGCCCCACGGCGGGGGTTCTGGCTGGCCCCTTAAACATAAATCCCAGCGTATAGCAGCACGCTGCAAGCACCCACGTCGAAATTGTACTGGTCGCGTGAAACAAAAGTTTTGCTCTTGCTCAAAACGCTGGGTGCAAAAATCCTCCCTTTCGCTGGTGCATTCTTGAGATTCACTAATAATATCAGAAATTACGACAGAAATAATGAGGCCAGCTACAATAAGGCATTCGCGCTGTAGCAGTTTTTCGCTGGGTTCAGACGATGAACGCCCAATCACTTGCCAACATCAAAAGGGCGGTATTCGTAGAAAAGTCGGCCTTTCCTCGAAAAATCATTCCATGGGGGCTATTTCTCCGTATTCGAAAGACACCTCACCTTCAGATTTCCTAAATCTTTTTCGGAGTATCAGGCGTTACGCCGCCGGGCGCTGAACCAGCGAGCGCATCTTCTCTTTTTCGCCCGCTTTGACATGCCCCACCGCCAAGGCCAGCATCACGATTAAAGCCAGACCCACTCGCAGCTCCATTTTCTTCTTGCCTCGGATATAGGGCACTTCAAAGTTGAAGCTGGTATCCAGGCGGCTGTTGACCCTTTCCACCGCCGTTCGTTTTTTGTAGTCTCTGTCCCAGGCATAGCTGCTGCGAGCCTCAGGGACGAAAATGCGGGGATCTGTTTCCAAGGGGATTCGCACCCCTCGGCCGTAATCCCCATAGTTTCCTTTCCCGCACAGGCTGCGCCCGGCGCACTCAAACCCATAAGCGGCGGCCGGGCAACGATACTTCAAAGTATCCCGATCAGCCTCAAAGCCTTGAAAGGCCATTTCTCGCCGCTCATCCGTTTTGGGGCAGTGACAGAAAACGTGCCCCTTCTCGTCATAAACGATATTGTCCGCCTGCTCTTCATTGAGCAGCTTGGTTTCCTGATCTTTCCACATCAAGCGATTATCAATAATCGGCTTGATACCGAAATCCTTCCACAGCTTTGCATTATTATCCCCCGAATCATAACCTCGGTCGGCGCTTAACCGGATCGCTCGCTCCACGATTTCGGCATGGCGCTTCTTCAGATCTTGCATCAGAGGCAGCAGCTCGGGACTGTCGGAAGCCGAAGCACGGGTGATTTTGAATCCCACCGGCAACTCATAGTGGCTGTCCACCACCAGGTGCAGCTTGTAGCCAAACCAACTGGTGACTTTCTCCCACAGGCTGCCGTCGCTTCTCTTCACCCGTTTCTTTTTGCTGCCCCAGTCCGCCTCCGGATCACTGCTCTCTTTCGGATCTTTACGTCCCCGAGCGTGGCTTTCCAAGGCTTTGCTGTCCACCGCCAGAGACTCCCCAAAATCCGGCAACAGTTCCTTTAATTCTTCCACCTCTCGGTGCAAGATCTGATCCACCTCCTCTTTCTCCTCCATCAACTTCTTTAAAAAACGGCTGTAGGCGTCTGAGGAAGGCACCCCTTCATCTCCGGCGAAAGGATCAAATCCGCACAGATCCCGAAGCTGGCCATTGCGCTCCAGTTCCCGTCGCAGCGATTCCACACTCTCATGCTGAAAAACGATACCCGCCATCACGCTATTCCAAGTCGCCCGCACCGGATAATCATCCCGCCCCCGGCCCCGACCCTTCTCCAGTTTCACCATCAGCTCTTCATCGGGAAGATTTTCGATGACTAGACGCAGACGGTCCAAATCTGATCTTGATTCTACGCTTTGCCAGGTAAATAATGAGGGTCGATGGACGATCGCCATTAAGGCCTCCTTTGTTTGGTTTTGAGGTTGTTCATTCAACCCTCACTTTACCAAACAGGGGCGGCCTTTTTTGTGCCTTATCACACTGATTCAGAAAAGGTTAGCCCATTTCTCTTCCGTTTTTCCAGGCTGGGGTGATTTTTCTCCTCTGCGCCCTCGCTCCACCCATTTTTCAGAGACTTACAGCCAAACTTCGGGGTAAAAAACTTTTGGCTTCTCCCAAGAACC
>JALLOL010000318.1 GCA_027717875.1 Acidobacteria bacterium AH-259-L09
AATCACTCGATGAAATCACTGTATCGAGGCCATCGTTTTCCACCCGAAATCATCAGCCACGCCGTTTGGCTCTACTACCGCTTCACCCTCAGCTTTCGAGATGTGGAGGATCTGCTGGCGGAACGAGGGATAATCGTCTCTTACGAGGCCATCCGATTTTGGTGCCTAAAGTTCGGGCCTGAATATGCCCGAAAACTCCGAAGGCGGCAGGGGCGACAGGGCGACATCTGGCACGTTGATGAGTTGTTCGTGAAGATCCAGGGCCAACAGCTTTATCTCTGGCGAGCCGTCGATCAGGACGGCGATGTTCTCGACATCCTGGTGACAAAACGCCGTAATAGGCGAGCGGCTAAACGGTTCTTTCGCAAGGTGTTGAAGGGCCAGGGCAAGACCCCTTGGAAAGTGATCACCGACAAGCTTAGAAGTTATCCTGCCGCGCATCGCGAGGTCTTTCCTTCGGTCAAGCATCGAACACGCCGATACGAAAACAACCGGGCTGAGGTCTCCCACCAGCACACCCGCGAGTAGGAGCGTCAGATGGGACGCTTCAAATCAATCGCACAGGCCCAGCGTTTTCTCGCGGTCCACGGTCAGGTTCAGAATCTGTTTCGGGTCGGGCGGAACCACTTGAAGGCAGTTCATCATCGGTTACTTCGGGACCGAGCATTCGCTGATTGGAAAGAGGTGACCTATACCCGCTGAGCAGGAGTTGGGCTGGGCACACTCCGCGTGGGTATCGCGGTTGGCTGGATAACTTGACAGTGCCTTTGCAGGAGGTTTGGGACTCGGATTTTGGCGGTTGGGTGGGTTTGGAAACCAGCTGACCTGGGCGAAATTTGGGTTGGCTTTGTCCTCGTATGGTGTTACAAAGTTTATCGTGAGCGGTGACTACCGAGTCCAAGTACCGGAGGCGAGGTTTTTGTCCGGGGCGTCAGGACTTGCTTTTTCAAGCAGTAATCCTGTTGATCAGGAGCGCCTACCTCATTTGTAGTGCCGCTCACCATTTCCTATAGTCGCCACATCCATTACCACCGGGCCTGAAACTACCGGTGCCCGTTACGCCTTGCGAGATTGTAGCAAACTGCCAGGCAGTGGCGGATCAGCTTGAGGAAAAGAAAAAGAGGCCGGATGGCCTCATTGGGTGGTGCACTGCGTAGGCGGGCAAGCCAATGTCGCATAAGCTTGGCCGCAGGATCAGAGACTATATGTGAAAACTACACCGAGGACAAAACCGAGGAACAGCCCAAACCAAAAGTACCAGTAGCCCCAGCCTTTCTCAAAAATATTCGCCTCTTTTTTCCAATCTTCAAGGAGATCTGCGATTCCGCCTCTCTCTCTTGTTCTCGTAACTGGTCTTGGTTCATAGACTCCAGCATACCTTGCGCCCTATATCGCGTCAAAACTGTCTATAAAGGGCGGATTTTTCGCTCGCGCAATTTACAATAAAGGCGAGGAGACAGAGACAAGCATGTTCCTACCTTTGGTGCATAAGAACAGCCGACCACGGAGTGGTCGGCCTCTTGTCTTAGGACCGCCAAGGCTGTGGAAAACTCGCATTACATTTGTTGTAAGTATTGACTACAATTGTGGTAGACATACACAACATGATTAACCTTCGATCAAAACTGCGCCAGAAGCTCCTCGGCTACTATTTCACGAATCCCCAGGCCGAGCACTACCTCCGGGAACTCGCCGAGTTGCTCCGGGTTGACCCGGCGAATCTGTCGCGTGAACTTCGGAAGCTCGTCGGCCAGGGATTCTTTGTCGGACACACGCGCGGCCGCCAAAAATACTTTCGCTTGAACCGCACGCATCCGCTCTACAACGAAGTTCGGAGGATCGTGTTTAAGACCGTGGGCGTGGTCGGAGAACTTCAAAGCACCCTTGCGCATGTTCCGGGAATTCAAGACGCGTATCTCTACGGTTCATTTGCCCGTGACCAACAAGATCCCCAAAGCGATATTGACCTTCTCGTGATCGGCGAGGTAGATGCAGAGACCCTGGAGACCGCCATTCGGAGGCTCGAACGGCGGCTCGGGCGGGAGATTAACTACACGCTGATGACCCGGAAGGAATTCAGACTCCGGCGATCCCGCAAAGATCCGTTTCTCGAAGACGTCTGGCGGAATAAGAGAATTAAGCTCCTTGCGGCATGAAGAAGCTGAAACCACAAGAAGCTGATTTCAAACAGATTGTGCGCTTCTTGGACGGGGCGGAGAAGAAACTTGCGGCCGCAAAGAAAACGCTCAGCATCGATGAAGAAGCCTGCTACCAGCTCGCGTATGAAGCGATGCCTTTTTCCGAATATTGACGGAGCCCAGTCTCATTGTTGTCTCTTGGCATGTAACGATTCGCTCTTGAAATCGCCGGATCTCCACACCTAACTCGGTCTGGTAGCAAGACTTGGGTATCATTCGAGTTTTTGTACAGGACGAGCAAAAAGCTAACAGAGTTAAACCGCATCATCACCCCTCACGGATACAGAGAGACGAACCCAGTGACTGAAAATTCGACTCTCGAGGGGCGCAAACACAATGGACTAGCCAGCGCCGGATTGATGAAGAGATCGGGAGCAGTGTTTGAGGGAGTTGGGGTATCTGCCGAGTTGACAACCAATAGCGATCAACACAAAGAACGAGCAACTGGCTGTGATCGGATGGCAGGACTGCCTTGAAACAGGGAACTCAACGCCTTCTCAACTACTACCTTAGAATGCCAAAGATCCTAGCCTGAGCAGATCAGTGAGATAGCGAACAGCATTGGACTTTCGTCTCTTGAGGTAGAAAACTTTTCCTTCTCCATCTTCACTGACGTGATAGCAATCCCAACGCTCCTTTCCCAATTCATTAAGCTTCTCGTCCAGCTCTGTTAGACCAGAGTGCGTCACCTTGATCGTCTTGTATTCGATTGCCCAGATCTTTTGGAGTTCTTCTTCAGACAACTC